>JBCCDA010000052.1:0-30696 GCA_039033215.1 Pseudomonadota bacterium
GGGGGTGGGGGCGGGGGTGGGCTTAGTCGGAGTCCGTGTGTGCCCGGAGGGCGCGCACGGACGCGCGACAAGCGTCGGACGACGATCTACCGTTCAGTGAACTTGAACTCGATCCGCCGGTTCCGTGCCAGAGATGCGCGGTCTTCTCCTTCCGCAATGGGCTGGAACTCGCCAAATCCGGTAGCGGCCAGCCGTTCCGGTGAGATGCCTTGCGCGGCAACGAGGTAGCGAACCACCGAAAGCGCTCGCGCCTGACTCAGTTGCCAGTTGTCGCGGTAGGCGCCCGCGCCCGAGATAGGTCGCTTGTCGGTGTGACCGTCGACCCGCAGGATCCAGTCGAGTTCCGGGGGGGCTTCCGCTGCCACCTGCCGCACCACTTCGGCCAGTTTGGCGAGTTCCTGTCGCCCCGCGCTGCCCAGCGTTGCTGAGCCTGTGGCGAACAGAACCTCGGATTGCAGCACGAAACGATCTCCGACGACACGGACGCCCTCGCGATCGCTGAGCACTTCCTGCATTCGTGCAAAAAATTCCGAACGGAACTTGGTGAGTTCCGAGACCCGCTGCGCCAGCGCTTGGTTGAGCTGGGCGCCAAGCGACGCGATTTGCACCTTAGCCTCGGCATCTCGGGCCTCGGCGTCGTTCAGCAGTCCCTGAAGTGCACTCAATTGCGCATTCAACTCACGCACTTGCGCCGACAGCAGCGCAACCTTGCGTTGCTCGGCTGCTGTTTGGGCGGTTGCCTCGGCGAGTTGCGCCTCCGCCAGTCGCCTGAGCGCCGTCTCCCGATCGGCCCCATCGGCCGAGGCGATGGCGTCCTCTGTTAGTTGCTGGCGTGCAGCTTCAGCGGCGGCGAGGAGGGTAAGCGTCTCCTCGGCCTCTGCCCGGGCTTCCTCCAGCGCTAGGGTCACGGCATCAAGTTCGGCGGCCCCTGCCTCCAGCTTTTCGCGTAGCGCCTCCGCCGCCGCCGCTTCGAGAAGGCGGGCTTCTTCTTCGGCATCGAGCGCCTGTGCGAGCGCCTGGGTTCGCGCCAGGGCGGCGGCGAGATCTGTCTCGACTTCTTCCGTCTCTGCTTGCGCTGCTGCCTGATCGGTCAGCGCGCTGTCGCGTTCCGCCTCCAGCCGGGCAATCGCCGCGAGCGCGAGCGCCTGTTCGGTGTCCAGCGCCTCGATCCGGGCCAGGACCTCGGCGTTGCGTGCCGCCAGCGCATCGATCTCCTCTTGGTCTTCCGCCTGGGCGCGCTCGAGGCTTGCGACCAGCGCGAGGGCTGCGGCCTTCTCGGCCGTCAGATCCTCCACGGCCGCCTCTGTCTCCGCCTGGGTCTCCTCAAGGGCAGCCAAAACAGCCTGCAACCGCGTGACCTGTGCCTCCTGCTCGGTGATCTGGGCGGACGCCTCGGCCGTTGATGTCTCGAGCTCTGATATGCGAACATCCGCGGCCGCCTTCTCGGCGCTCAGCGCCTCCAGCAGCGCAAGTGTCCGCGCCTGCGCCGTGTCCAGTTCGGCAATCCGCGCATCGCGCGTGGCCTGCTCGGTCTCCAGATTGGCAATCATGGCCTCGAGCGCCTCGCGCCGTGCCGCTGCCAGCCGAGCCTCTTGCGTTTGCGCGTCGATCTCGGTCCGAGCTGCTGCCAGGGCCTGGTTCAACGCTTCCGCTTCCGACAGCGAGGTGTCGAGCTCCCCCTGCAGCCGGCCAACTTCGGTCTCGGCGGCCTGACGGGCCTGCGTCATCGCGGCGAGCGCTGCCTCCAGCTGGGTCACTGTTCCGCGTTCGGCGTCCAGCGTAGCACGCGTCTCGCTTAGCCGGCCCTCCAGATCGGCGGTGCGCGCCTGTTCCAGTCCCAGGGCCGAGGACAGTTGTTCGAGTTGAGCCGTCAGGCCGTCGATCCGCTCCTCGTTGGCGGCTAACGCCTCACCGAGTTCCTCGATCTCCTCGTTCTGGCCGGTAAGTTCGGCACGCAGAGAGAACTGCACGATCATGAAGATCGAGAGCACGAACATCAGGATGAGCAGAAGAGCCGTCAGCGCGTCGACGAAGCCGGGCCAGATAGACCCGGAAAAGCGCGTCTGGTTTCGCCGCGCCAGCGCCATGCGCTACTTCTCGGTCTCGCGGGTGCGCATGTCGATCAGGTTGGTCAGCGCGCGCAGCTCGCCGCGCAGTGTCGTCAGCGCCTCGTGCCGCCCTACCGCAACGTCATCGGCCATGGCACGAAGCTGCTTGTCGATCGAGCGGAGGTGGTTGCGGGTCTCGTTGTCCAGCGCATCGCTGTCGCTGGCCCGGTGCTCCAGCGCCTGAGCGACGGATTGCTGCGAGGACGCCAACTGGTTCTGCCCCTGATCGATCCGTTTCAGCACCGTCAGCACTGCGTGATCGCGGGTCGCTTCCATCTCGCGGGCCTCACGCATTTCGGTCACCAACTGCGCGACCATCGAGCGTTCCTTTTCGATCTCCTTGGCCATCTCCGCGACCACGCCGGCCGTCGCGGAGAGACGCTTTTCGGCCTCGATCCGGGCCATCTCGGCGTTCTCGGCGAAGTCTGCGGTACGTTCCAACCCTTCGTCCACACGCTCCAGCAAGGAGATCAGCGCGCCCTCAGGCCCCTCGCCCTCGCTTACAAGACCCAAGCGGGTGAACTGGGTCAGGTATTCCTCCAGCTCGCGGTAGAAGCGGTTCTGTCCGTGGCCTGCAAAGAGCTCCAGCAATCCAACGACCAGTGAGCCGGCCAACCCCATCAGGGAGGAGGCGAAGGCCGTGCCCATGCCGCCCAGCTGACGCTCGAGTCCGCCAATCAGGTTTGTCAGGACGTCGTCGTCCTCGCCTGTCTTGGCGAGGTCGCGGATCGTGTCGACGACAGCAGGTACGGTTTGTGATAGACCCCAGAAGGTTCCCAGAAGTCCCAGGAAGATCAGGAGGTTGGTGATGTACCGCGTGATGTCCCGGCTCTCGTCCAGGCGCACCGCAATGCTGTCGAGGATCGAGCGTGTGGCCGAGGTCGCCAGCCGTTTCTTGACCCGGCCCTCGCGGATCATCGGTCCCATTGAGGCCAGCATCGTCGGCGGTCGGGTGAGTTCGTGACCCTTGAACCCCGCCTGGAGGTTACGGATCCAGTTCACCGATGCGATGATCTGGCTGACCTGCCAGAACGTTGCAAAAACGCCCAGGACGAAGACGAACCCGATAAACCCGTTCAGATAGACGTTTGCAAAGAAGACGTCGCGGATCTGGTTTCCCAGCAGAAATCCGCCGCCGCCGACCAGCGCAAGCACCAGTAGCATCAGCACGATCTGCCGCGTGGGTTGGGTGAACGCCCGATCCGGTGCGTCCTGTAACGTCATATGCCAGCCTCTCGCGAATTCATGCCCGAACCTAGGCACAAGATCCTTGAAAAACTAACAAAAAAGCAGGGGCGTAGCGCCACTAGATGCGAAAATCACTCAAGTTGGATGAGCTTTTGCAACTGTGGGTAGGCCTCCGGTGCCGCGGCCACAATGTCGCCGGTCAGAAGCGGATCGGTGAACTGCCGCTGCTCGGCGATCGAGCCGATGAAACCGCCAGCTTCGCGCACCAGGATCATCCCCGCCGCGATGTCCCAGGGCTGCAGCTTGTACTCCCAAAAGCCCTCGAGGCGCCCGGCTGCCACATAGGCGAGGTCCAGCGCTGCGGCTCCTTGCCGCCGCACACCTGCCGTCATGGGCAGGACCCGTGCCATCTGCTGCAGTGTTTCCTTCAAGTGAGAACGCGTGCCGTAGGGAAAGCCGGTCCCAAAGAGCATATGGCTGAGCTCGCGTCTCCCGGAGACCCGTAGGCGCCGGTCGTTGAGCCAGGCGCCCGTGCCTGTCTCAGCCGTGAACATCTCGTCCTTGACGGGGTCGTAGATGACGCCCGAGACGATTTCTCCCTTATGTTCCAGCGCGATAGAGATCGCCCAATGCGGGATGCCATGCAGGAAGTTAGTCGTTCCGTCGAGCGGATCGACGATCCAGCGCCGGGTCGGATCCTTGCCTTCGACCGGGTCGGATTCCTCGCCTAGCCAGCCGTAGTTGGGGCGACCTTCGGTGAGGAGCGTGCGGATCGTCTCCTCGGCCTTGCGGTCCGCATTGGAGACAAAGTCGCCAGCGCCCTTGACCGATACCTGCAGGTTTTCGACCTCGCCGAAGTCGCGCACGAGACGCCGGGCGGCCTTTCGCGCCGCCTGGATCATCAGATTTAGATTAGCAGTACCAGCCACTTAGGCCCTTTCGACGTATTCAAACGTCTCGGTGTTGACCACCACATCGGTGCCCTGTTCAACGAAGGGCGGGATTGAGATCTTGACGCCGTTGTCCAGCACCGCCGGTTTGAAGCTGTTCGCCGCTGTCTGGCCCTTGATCGCGGGTTCCGTTTCAGCGACCGTGCAGATGACTTTCTCCGGCAGCGCCGCCGACAGCGCTTCGCTGTCGTAGTATTCGATCTGCACGGTCATGCCGTCTTGCAGAAACGGCCGTGCCTCCCCCAGAATATCTGCTGGCAGTTCGATCTGCTCGTAAGTCTGGGAGTCCATAAAGACCAGCATGCCATCATTCTCGTAGAGAAATTGCTGATCTTTTTGCTCCAGTCGAACCTTTTCGACCTTATCGGCCGAGCGAAACCTCTCATTCAGCTTGGATCCGTTGCGCAGGTTCTTAAGCTCAACCTGAGCGAACGCACCGCCCTTACCGGGCTTCACGTGGTCGGTCTTCACCGCGACCCAGAGCCCGCCATTGTGCTCGATGATGTTGCCACGGCGGATTTCGTTCCCGTTTATCTTGGGCATGGACGTCCCTCTCGTGTGAGATTTCGCCGGGCCTATACCCGGCCTAGCGGTGTCTAACAAGGCGTATGACAAACGTATGCCTTGCGTATGCCAAACGTATGCCAACTGTGTCGGGGCAAGGTCGACCGGGCAGGGGGGGCGAATGGGGGGTGCCAGACTGGCCTGGCAGGGTGTGGGCGCCCCCCAGGGGGAGGCGACCTGCCAACTCAGAGAATGCGGTTGGTCTCGTCGTAGCCGTGGTGGTTGCCATGCACGGGTTTGGATCCCGCACGGTTGCGGCTGTCTTTTTCCGCGCGCTCGATGTGGCGCGCGCCGGCACTGAGGAGACCTGCGCCGGCGGGGCCGCCCACGGCGCCTCCGACAAAGCCTGCAACGCCTTCAACGACGTCCCAGCCGCCAATACCGAACAGCCCGCCTTGCGACTGATCGAGTTCTTCTGTCGTCAATTCAGTCGGCGCTTTCTTGTCAGTCATGTCAAACTCCACCTTCTGTCAACGATCCGGTCCGTAATGGCCCGGCTTGCAAGAGAACACTGCCCGATTCACGTGCCGCGACATGTGACTTTCGCTAAGGCGTCGCAGAGTTTCTTGTGTGTCCTGCCAGGCCGACTCGCTGATCCGACACCAGTGTAGCGGCTGGGCCCAGGTGCCACCTGCCCCGGTGTTCGGAATCGACGCGCCCTGTCGTTTCCGGGTTAGACGGGAGGCGAGATCGCGCCTGACCATCCCCTCTATCCACACAGAGAAGGAGGCGGCGCATGAGCTATTCCGTGACCCAACCAGAGGTCGAGACATTCGACCGCGATGGCGTTGTCTTCGTCCAGGGAGCCTTCAGCGACTGGATCCCCGACCTGCTCGCCGGGATCGACCACAACATCCAGAATCGCTCGGAGCGCTCGCGCATCTGGGACGAGGACGCGGACGGCAAGGTCTGCTTCTACGACAGCCAGGTCTGGCAGCAGATCCCGCAGTATCGCGACTTCGCGATGCGCTCGGATTGCGGGGAGATCGCGGGCAAGCTGATGGGCTCGAAGGTCTCGAATTTCTTCTTTGATGCGATCTTCGTGCGCACGCCGGGCGCGCAGTTCCGAACGCCCTTCCATCAGGACGAGCCCTACTGGTCGGTCGAGGGCTTCCAGACCTGCAGCGTCTGGATGCCGCTGGTCGCCGTCGAGAAGCGGTCTGCGCTGGAGTTCGTGCGCGGCTCGCACCGCTGGCCGCAGAAGTTCCAGCAGGAGAATTTTGGCGCGCTGACGGGCGATGATCGCGACCAGGTTCAGTTCGGCGACGACACCGAGCCGTTCCCGGATATCGAGGGGAACCGGGACGCCTACGAGATCCTCAGCTGGGACATGGCGCCGGGCGATGCGGTGTTCTTCAACGCGCGGATCATCCATGGGGGGTCCGGGAACCTGAGCCCGGGGCGCGAGCTCAAGGTCTTCAACACGCAATGGCTGGGCGACGATGTGCGCGTGAATTTCCGGCCCGAGGGGATGGATCCCGACCATTCCGGCGTGATGACCCAGCTTGGCCTGACCCCGGGTGACCGGGTGGGGGGCGATCTCTACCCGCAGGTCTGGGCGGCCTGAGGGCCAACGAAAAGGGCGCGGGCCGTTGCCAGCCTGCGCCCCAACTACTCAAAATGGCTACGTACTAAAACTCCCTCGCCCGTTCGTCCCGAGGCATGCGCCTGTAGATGTCTGGGCCATCCGACAACCAGTATGGTCACTTTCGCAACGTCTTGAGTGTGACGATTCTCACAGAAACATGACTATTTTATGTTGATGGGCGTTTGTACGGTCCGATTCTCGCCCGGGGGAGAGTCAGAAACTGTCCTTACGGCGCCGGATCTCGGCAAACGTCGCCGCGTCGTCGGCACCGGCCAGTCCGACATTGGCTTTGACCTCCGCGCTGGTGGCCCTCAGGAACGGGTTGGTCGCCCGCTCCTCCGCCATTGACGACGGCACGATGGGCACGCCCTGGGCGTTCGCGGCCTCGATCCCGGCGATGCGCGCGGCAAGCGCCTCGTTGTCAGGGTCGACCGACAGCGCGAACCGGCCGTTCGCGACACCGTAGTTGTGGCCCGAGTAGATCTGCATCTCGTCGGGCATGGTCATGAACTTCGAGAGACTGTCCCACATCATCGCGTGCGTCCCCTCGAAGACGCGCCCGCAGCCCAGCGCCATCAGGCTGTCGGCGGTGAACGCGGCGTTGTCGGCCTCGCACACGAAGGCGATGTGCCCGATCGTGTGGCCCGAGACGTCGAGGATCTTGGCGTGGGTCTCGCCGAGTGTGACAACCTCGCCTTCCGAGATCTCGACGTCCAGGCTGGGCAGCCGCGCGCGATCCTTGGCATGGCCGACGGTCTTGGCGCCGTACTTGGCCACCAGCTCGGGCACACCGTCGGTGTGATCGCCGTGGTGGTGTGTGATCCAGATCTGGTCGAGACCCCAATCTCGGGCGTCCAGCGCCGCGACGATCGGGGCAACCTCTGGCGCGTCCACCAGCGCCACCTGGCCCGACCCTTCATCACGGACGAGATAGGCGTAGTTGTCGCTGCGGCAGGGCACCGTCACCACTTCGATTGACATGGGAAATCCTCCGTTCATGAGTTAAGGTCAACCTGTCCGAATGGGAGGCAGCTTGCAATGCACCTGGACGTCGTTGACTTGCGCCGATTCTACAGCTCGACCCGGCTCGGCCGGATCACACAGCAAACGCTGCGTGCGCGGCTGCGCGCGCTGTGGCCAGATGTGCGCGGCCAGAACGTCGTGGGGTTCGGCTATGCCGCGCCGCTGCTGCGCCCTTTCCTGGGGGAGGCGACGCGCACGATCTGCCTGATGCCTGCCCAGCAGGGGGTCTGTGCCTGGCCGGCGGAGGGGCCGAACCTCTCGGCCCTGGCCGAGGAGACGCTGTGGCCGCTTCCCGGCGGGTTCGCGGACCGGCTTGTGGTGGCCCACGGGCTGGAGACATGCGAGCGGCCGTCGGCCCTGCTCGAGGAGATCTGGCGCGTGCTGGCGCCTGGCGGCAAGGCGGTTTTCATCGTTCCGAACCGCGCCGGCATGTGGGCGCGGCGCGACGGCACCCCGTTTGCTTTCGGGCGTCCCTACTCGGCTGGCCAGCTCGAGACCACGTTGTCCGCCCACAAGTTCACGGTCGAGAAGTTTGGCGCGGCGCTCTATCTTCCACCCAGCCACCGGAATTTCTGGCTGCGCACGGGCCTGGCGATAGAGCGGATTGGCCAGCGGCTGGATGCCCGCCGCCTCGCGGGCGCCATTGTGGTGGAAGCCGAGAAGCTGGTCTACATCACACCGCAGTCAGGCACTAAGGTCTCTGCCCGCGATCCGATCCGCGTGCTTGCAGGGCTTGGGGCACCAGCCCCGAAACCGGCAGGGCGGTCCGCCCGGCGCTAGGCTGCGCTCGCGACTGAATGGTACCCGGACCCGACTGACCCCACCCTTTTGCCTTCAAGCTGCACGAGAGTTTGACGTCCCACGTAGAGCCTCATGCCGGATCTCGAACGGCTCTCGAGGGTAAAGACCTCCAGCCGGATGTCGCCTAGGCTGGGTCACGGGCCGCAGTGTCCGACTGCGCGCCATGCCGAGAGGACCCAGCACCGTCGCCACGCCAGACCCCATCCATGCGCAGTGCAGGGCCGATTTGTAAAGGTAACTTGAAGATCCAGAATGCTCAGCGACCACCACTTGCGCCAAGGTTGAGAAAGTGCCTTGATAGCGGCCTAACAAAATTGACCGCTCCTATCGCGAGCGGCGGGGAGGAACGTCATGAAGTTTTCCAGTCTGATTGCGTCGGCCGTGGCCGCGCTGGCGATGTCGGGGGCGAGTGCCTGGGCTGAGACCGAGATACAGTGGTGGCATGCAATGGGCGGCACCAACGGTGAGCGCGTGAACAAGATCGCTGCCGATTTCAATGCGACCCAGTCCGAGTACACGATCGTTCCCGTCTACAAGGGGAACTACACCGAGACGATGACGGCTGCGATCGCGGCGTTTCGCGCAAAGGAACAACCGCACATCGTTCAGGTCTTCGAAGTCGGTACGGCGACGATGATGGGTGCGAAGGGCGCGATCTATCCCGTTGAACAAATGATGGCCGATGCGGGCGAGCCCTTCGAGAAGTCGGACTACCTGCCTGCCGTGATCAGCTACTATCAGACGCCTGAAGGCGAGTTGCTATCGATGCCGTTCAACAGCTCGACCCCCGTGCTCTGGTACAATGCCGACGCGCTCGAGGCTGCGGGTGCCGAGCCACCCAAGACCTGGGAAGACGTCATTGACGTCTCGAAGAAACTGGTCGCGTCCGGCATGAAGTGCGGCCTGTCATTCGGCTGGCAGTCCTGGGTGATGATCGAGAACTACTCGGCTTGGCACAACATCCCGATGGGCACGCAGGAGAACGGGTTTGCGGGCTTCGACACCGAGCTGACGTTCAACAACGATCACGTCGCTGGTGCCATCGACCGGATTGCGGCCATGGGTCAGGACGGCACCTTCACTTATGGGGGACGCCGCGGCGACAGCCTGCCGTTGTTCACCAACGGTGAATGCGGGATGTGGATGAACTCGTCTGCCTATTACGGATCGATCAAGAGCCAGGCAGAGTTCAACTTCGGTCAGACCATGCTGCCCATCGATACGAACGCCGCACCCGCTCCCCAGAACTCGATCATTGGTGGGGCGACGCTCTGGGTTTTGGCTGGGCACGAATCCGACGAGTACACCGGCGTGGCAAAGTTCATGACCTACCTGTCCTCGCCCGACGTTCAGGCCTGGTGGCATCAGGAAACCGGCTATGTGCCGATCACCAATGCCGCCTACGAGCTGTCGAAAACCCAAGGGTTCTACGAGAGCAACCCGGGCACCGACACGGCAATCCAGCAGCTTTCCCTGAACCAGCCGACTCCGGCTTCACGCGGGCTGCGCTTTGGCAACTTCGTCCAGATTCGCGACATCATCAACGAGGAGATGGAATCGGTCTGGTCAGGCGACAAGGACGGTGCGACGGCGCTCGGCAATGCGGTCGAGCGGGGTAATGCCCTCATCCGTAAGTTCGAGCGGACCGTGAACTGATCTGAATCCGCCCGTCGCGCTCATAGCGCGGCGGGCAACCCAACCATCCGATGCTCAAGCGCGTCCATTTCCCGTCATCGCTGCTGCCCTACCTGTTGGTAGCGCCGCAGATAGTGATCACGCTCGTCTTCTTCATCTGGCCGGCAAGCCAGGCGATGTACCAGTCTTTCCTGATCGAAGACGCCTTCGGTTTGTCGACCGAGTTTGTGTGGCTCGAGAATTTCGAAGTGCTCTTGGCGGACGAGCAGTACCGCGACACATTCGGGCGCACGATCTTCTTCTCGGGCGCAGTCGCGTTCCTGTCCATGTCGATCGCGCTGATCCTCGCGGGTTTTGCCGACCGGGTGATCCGCGGATCCATGACCTACCGTACGCTGCTGATCTGGCCCTATGCCGTGGCGCCGGTTCTGGCGGGTGCCCTGTGGGTGTTCATGTTCAACCCGACGCTTGGGATCATCTCGTATCTGCTCGAATTCGTCGGCGTGAACTGGAACCACTACCTGAACGGCAGCCAAGCCATGGCGCTGGTGATCTTCGCCGCCGCCTGGAAGCAGATCGCCTACAACTTCCTGTTCTTCCTGGCCGCAATGCAGTCGATACCCCGGTCGGTGGTCGAGGCGGCTGCCATTGATGGCGCCGGTCCCGTGCGCCGGTTCGCCACGATCATCTTCCCGCTGATCGCGCCGACCACGTTCTTCCTGCTGGTGATCAATGCCGTATACGCGTTCTTCGAGACGTTCGGTATCATCCACGCCGTCACCCAGGGCGGCCCTGCGAATGCCACGACGATCCTTGTCTACAAGGTCTACAACGACGGGTTCGTCGGGCTGGACCTTGGAGGTTCGGCTGCCCAGTCGGTCATCCTGATGGTCATGGTCATCGCGATGACTGTCGTTCAGTTCCGCTTTGTCGAGCGCAAGGTGCAGTACTGATGGCGCGGGGGCCGGCATGATCGAACAGCGGCCGCTGCTGACCGTCGCCTCCCACATCGTTCTGATCCTGGGTGTGGTGCTGGTCGCATTCCCGATCTGGATCACGTTCGTCGCGTCGACCCATGACGAGATCCGCATGGCACAAGCGCCGCTTCCCTTGCTGCCGGGCGGTCAGTTCTTCACGAACCTTGAGAAGACGCTGCTAGGTGGCGGCCTCAGCGGCACGGAAACGGCCCCCGTCTGGCTGATGCTGCTGAACTCCCTGGTGATGGCGCTGACGATCGCACTCGGCAAGATTGCAATATCCCTGCTCAGCGCCTTCGCGATCGTCTACTTCAAGTTCCCGTTCCGCATGGGCTTCTTCTGGATGATCTTCATCACGCTGATGCTGCCGGTCGAGGTTCGGATCCTGCCGACCTTTGAGGTCGTGGCGTCTCTGGGCATGCTGAACTCGTACTGGGGGCTGTCGATCCCGTTGATCGCGTCCGCCACGGCGACATTCATGTTTCGCCAGGTGTTCCTGACCATCCCGGACGAGATGCTGGAGAGTGCCCGGATCGACGGTGCCGGGCCCATGCGGTTCTTCTTCGACATCCTGCTGCCGCTCAGCCGGACGAACATCGCGGCGCTCTTCGTGATCCTCTTCATCTACGGCTGGAACCAGTACCTCTGGCCGCTGCTGATCACGACGGACACCGACATGACGACGATCGTGATGAGCATCAAGCAGATGCTGGAGGCGGCCGAGCAGTCACCGCAGTGGAACATCATCATGATGACAGCGCTCTTGGCGATGCTTCCACCGATCCTGGTGGTGATCGGAATGCAAAAGCTCTTCGTCAAGGGCCTGACAGAGACGGACAAATAGATGGCTGCGATATCCCTGACAGACCTGGTGAAGTCCTACGGCAAGACCGAGGTGCTTCACCACATCAAGGGCGAGATCCATGATGGTGAGCTGATCGTGATCGTTGGGCCCTCAGGGTGCGGCAAGTCCACGCTTCTGAGGATGGTCGCAGGGTTGGAGAGCGTCTCATCGGGTGAGATCCGCATCGGCGACCGGGTGGTCAACAACCTCGAGCCTGCCGAGCGCGATATAGCGATGGTCTTTCAGAATTACGCGCTCTATCCGCACATGAGCGTCTTTCAGAACATGGCCTACGGGCTAAAGATCCGGGGGCTGGCGAAAGACGACATCCGCAAGCGCGTCGAGGACGCGGCCGATATTCTCGAGATCCGCCCGTATCTTGAACGTCGCCCCCGCGAGCTATCGGGCGGCCAGCGCCAACGCGTCGCCATGGGGCGCGCCATCGTGCGTGACCCTCAGGTGTTCCTTTTCGACGAGCCGCTTTCGAACCTCGATGCCAAGCTGCGTGTCCAGATGCGGATGGAGATCAGGCATCTGCAACAACGGTTGGGCGTCACCTCGATCTACGTGACCCACGATCAGGTCGAGGCGATGACGCTGGGTGATCGGCTCATGGTTCTGAACCAAGGGTATGTCGAACAGTTCGGTACGCCGATCGAGCTCTATGAGCGGCCAGCGACGACATTTGTCGCCGGATTTATCGGCAGCCCGGCAATGAACTTCATGAGCATCAGGACAGATGGCAGCTTTGCGATACTCCCCGGCGACGTCACCGTGGACGCCGGGAGGGACGTCTCGACCGCAACCACTTTCGGAGTCCGCCCCGAACACCTTTCGCCGGATGCGGACGGTCCGTTCAAACTGCAACTCGACATGCTGGAGCAACTCGGGGCGAACACACTCGCCCATGGCAAACTGGCCGGGTCAGATCAGCCGTTCGTCGTGAGCTTGCCTGGCATCCAGATGCTGGAAGCAAACGCAATTCTGTCGCTGTCTTGCCAGCCAGAAGCCTACCACTTCTTCGACGAGCACGGAAAGCGCATCAATTAGGGATGTTGGCGGATCCCTACCAGTGAGCGGGCGTTGGATGCTTGTCGCCCGGTCTCGTGGACAAGTGGTGGCTGGAGGTGGACGGCGCGTTCGCCAATGTGGCCCAGTCCGATCTGGGCTGAGCACCCGTCAGGCGGAGTGCTGGATCGGCCCTCCGCCAATCTCGCGGTGGGGAGCAAGAGATGAGACAGGCCGACACTGCGACGTTGCCGATCCGGGTCGCCGGTGTCCCTTTCACGAGGTTTCGGAGGGGCGGAGCGGTTGCGGTCTCGTGGCGAGGCCGCGTCACCATATGCCCGAACATTCGTTGCTGGGGCCAGCGCTCTCGAAAGCTGCTATGACTTTGCTCGGTCGAGGGTTCGCTGGGTTCACGTCAGCGAACGGCGCCTACAGAGGCATGCCGCAGGACAAAAAAAGACCCCCTCCGAGGAGGGGGCCATCAAGGAAATCGCTGACCTGGTACTGCCTTGGGGCGAGGGACCCCCCCGCGGCGGTCAGCGATTTTTCGCAACAATGCGCCAGAGCACCATGTCGAGAAACCATAACGTCGCGCCGAGCGCGCCGATTAGGAGCAGTTCCTCGACAAATGGAGGTACTGCTGCTCCAAAACTCTGGGCCAGTACCGTTGCCAACGCCGCCATGGATCACCTCTCCTGTTGAGCGGACTTCTGGCGAAATTCACATTGAATGTCAATTTGAAAAATAGTGACTAGTTGATATTGCCTATGAGCGTGGTGTGAAATTGATGTTCATGATGGGTTCTCCCTGGCCTGCCCTTACCCAGACGATGGCGACATTGCGCTCGCTGCCCGCCCAGCGGAACTGACGATAGACGATCCCCGGGCGATCCAGGCCCGGGAACGAATCCACGACATCGGGCGATCCGTAGAACGTCGAGTAGCGGTCGATGTACTTCTCGATGCTGTCCAACGTGGTGACGCCCGGGGCTTCGTGCGTCAGCATCACCATGTAGAGCTGCTCCTGATCGAAGAAGAAGCGTACCGTGAACGGCTCCTCCAGCATCGTGTATCCGGGGATACGCCAGAGCTCGACCGCCTCGACCGATCCGATGGTGTCGCGCGTGCCTTCCTCGACCTGGGGGAAGACGTCGCGGATCTCTGCCGGGCTCATGCCTCCCTCGGCATCGGACCAGATCTTGGGCCCGGCCAGCACCAGGCTTGGCAGCAGCAGGACAGCGGCGAAGATCGAGGTGAAGCGGCGCATCGAACAACTCCTGTGGAACATATCGCAGAAGCGTGGCACCGGGATTGCGGCATCACAAGCCCGCACGCTGCCGCCCTATGGCAAAACGCGTGTTGGTCGGCTATTGAGCGCGGGAAACGGAGGGAGCCTCGACGATCATGACCGCCCATGCCACAATCGTGCCGCGCCCCGGCGTGTTGGACATCGCGCCATATGTTGGCGGATCGAGCCATATCGACGGCGCCAATCGAATCATCAAGCTGAGCGCGAACGAGAACCCGCACGGGCCGAGCCCACGTGCCATTGAGGCGTATCGTGGGTTGGCGGATCGGCTGGAGCTGTATCCGGAGGCGCAGGAGGACTTGACCGCCGCGATTGCCGAGGTGCACGGGATCGAAGCAGATCAGATCGTCCTCGGCGCGGGTTCGGACGAGGTGATAGCCCTCCTATGCAAGGCCTATGCTGGGCCGGGGGACGAGGTGCTTTACTCGCAGCACGGGTTTCTGATGTACCGGCTGTCGACGCTGGCGGCGGGGGCCACACCCGTGACGGCGCCTGAGACCGATCTCACTGCGGACATCGATGCCCTGATCGCGGGGATGAACGAGCGTACGCGGCTGGTCTTCATCGCGAATCCAAACAACCCGACGGGGACTATGGTCGGGCACGAAGATCTGGTGCGGTTGGCCGATGCCTTGCCGCCACAAGCGATGCTGGTCATCGACTCGGCCTACGCCGAGTACCTAAAACCTGCTGAACAGGACGGCGCCATTGATCTGGTGCGCACCCGCGACAACGTGATCATGACCCGGACGTTCTCAAAGATTTACGGGCTGGGTGGATTGCGGCTGGGCTGGGCGTATGTGCCGAACCACGTTGCCGCCGTCTATCACCGTATACGGGGTCCATTCAACGTGACCTCGCCTGCGTTGGCCGCGGGGTTGGCTGCCATTCGTGACCAGGCCTACGTCGAGCGCTGTCGGGTCACCAACGAAGTCTGGCGCGATTGGCTATCGCGCGAGATCTCGGGGCAGGGGTTGCCGGTCGTGCCCTCGAAGGGCAACTTCATTCTCGTCGAGGCGGGGGATCGGGTGACAGCCCTGGACACACACCTCAAGGCCCGCGGGCTGATCGCGCGGCGGGTCGACGGCTATGGCCTGCCGGGGTACCTGCGCATCTCGGTCGGTGACGAGGAGGCATGCCGCCTGGTCGCCGAAGCGGTCGCCGCCTTTCAGGGATGAGCGTGATCTACAAACGGGTCGCGTTGATCGGGCTGGGCCTGCTCGGCTCGTCGATTGCCTGGGCCGCGCGGCGCGCCGGTGTGGTCGGCGAGATCGTGGGGACCGCGCGGTCGGCCGAGACGCGTGCCCGGGCCGAGGAGCTCGACTTCTGCGATGACATCGTGGGCACGCCCGAAGAGGCCGTGCGCGACGCCGATCTGGTGATCCTCTGTGTGCCGGTCGGCGCCTGCGGGCCGATCATGCAGGCGATCGCGCCGCATCTGGCCGAGGGGGCGACCGTCTCGGATGTTGGCTCGGTCAAGCGTGCGGTGATCACCGCGATGGCGCCCCACGTGCCGCCTCATGCCCATTTCATCCCGGCGCACCCGATGGCGGGAACCGAGCACTCGGGGCCGGACGCGGGCTTTGCCGAGCTCTTCGATAACCGCTGGTGCCTGATGACCCCGATGCCGGATGCCAGCGCCGACGCCGTCGAAAAGCTCCAGCGCTTCTGGCAGGCGCTCGGCGCGGACACCCAGACCATGGACCCCGACCACCACGATCTGGTCTGTGCGGTGACCAGCCACGTGCCGCACGCCATCGCCTACACGATGTGCGGGGTGGCCGATGACATGAAGCGGGTGACCGAGCAGGAGATCGTGCAGTTCTCGGCCGCGGGGTTCCGGGATTTCACGCGGATCGCGGCGTCCGATCCCACCATGTGGCGCGATGTCTTCCTGACCAACCGGGAGGCGACGATCGAGATCCTGGGCCGTTTCGTCGAGGAACTGATGGCGCTGCAGCGCGCGATCCGGACGGGCGACGGTGACTTTCTGCACGAATACTTCACCCGGACGCGGGCCATCCGCCGCTCGATCATCGAGGCGGGGCAGGACACGGCTGCGCCCAACTTCGGGCGGTCCAATGAGACATCGAAGCCGCAATGGGATGGCTAGGCGCCTTGCCGCCGCGCTGATCCTTGCCGCTTGCCCGGCGCTGGCTGCCGATCCCGCACCCATGCAGGCGCCGGAGCCGCCCGCGCGTCCCACTGCCGTCCAGCCGAGCCCGCCGCGGGTCGTCGCGCCCCTGCCCGAGGCGATCATCTGCGGCGATCCTCGGCTGATCGGACGCCGACGGGGCAACATCGTGGGGCCGCTGCCCGGCTGCGCTATCCTCGAGCCGGTGCAGATCACCAAGATCTCCGGCATCGCCATCCAGGGGGACACGACGCTGGAGTGCCGCACCGCCCGCACCGTCGCCAACTGGCTTACTGGGGTCGTTGTGCCGGAAGCGCGGCGGCGCCTGGGGTCGGGCATCTCGGCGGTCCACGTCTTCGGCAGCTACTCCTGCAGGACCCGCAACAATCGCCCGGGCGCGCGGATGTCCGAGCACGCGGTTGGCCGGGCCATCGACATCGCTGGTTTCACGCTGGTGAACGGGCGGCGGATCACCGTCCTGCAGAACTGGGGCAAGGGCGCGCAGGGCGCCTTCCTCGATCACATCTGGAGGAAGGCCTGCGGGACGTTCACGACGGTGCTGGGACCTCAGTCCGACCGCTTCCACCAGGACCATCTCCATCTCGACACGGCCTACCGAAACAACGCATTCTGTCGCTAAGGTGCTGAAACCCGCCCGGGGGGGGCGGGTTGCGCCGACCCCCAGGGGAACGCTACCTCACCCTGGGGTGAGAACGGCAAGGGGGTGGACCCTGCTATGGATATTCTGAAGAAGGTCTTTGGGCTGAACCGGCAACGCGCCGAGCCCGTCGTCCTGACCGATCCCGAGCCTGACCAGGCGCTCTATGTCGTCGGGGACATCCATGGCCGAGATGACCTGGCGGCGCATCTGATCGACCAGATCGAGACCGACATCGCCGAGCACGGGGTGCCAGATCCCCGCGTCGTCTTCGTTGGCGACTATGTCGACCGGGGAGATGCGAGCGCTCAGGTGCTGGAACGTCTCCATGCGCTGGAGGCAACGGACAGCGACAGGTTTGTCTGTCTCAGTGGCAATCACGAAGAGATGATGCTGGACTTTATGGATGAGCCCGGCACCGGACCCCGCTGGCTGCGCAACGGCGGCTTGCAGACGCTCGCCAGCTACCGGATCGGCGGTGTGACCGAGACCTCCGATGAGGCGGTGCTGGCGGATGCTGCCGCCCGGCTGCGCGAGGCGCTGGGCGCCGACCTGGAGGCCTGGCTGCGTGGTCTTAGGATGACAGTGCGGAGCGGCAACGTCGTGGTGGTGCATGCCGCGCTCGATCCACGGCTGGCGCCGGAAGGGCAGTCCGACCATGTGCTGACTTGGGGCCATCCGGCATTCCTGCGCGCACCGCGAACCGATGGGCTTTGCGTCGTGCACGGTCATACGATCGTCGATCACGCGGAGTTGTTGCCCAGCCGCATTCCCGTCGACACAGGTGCTGTGTTCACAGGACGTTTGACGGCTGCCGTCCTGATCCCAGGTGCGCCCTTGCGCCTGCTGCAGACCTGAGGAGAGCGGAATGGTCTCAATGATCCCGGTGGCTGAACTGCGCGCGCACCTCTACGGCGACGGCGAGGTGGCCCTGATGGATGTCCGGGAGATGGGGCAGATCGCAGCCGGCCATATCCTGTTCTCGGCGCCGCTTCCCTACAGCATCTTCGAGGTCCGGTTGCCCGAGTTGGTCCCGGACCTTGCTGTGCCGCTGGTCCTGGTGGACGAGGGCGACGGCGTGGCTGGACGTGCGGCGGTGCGGGCCGAAGCCATGGGCTACAGCGACGTCGCCGTACTGGACGGGGGCGTGGGTGCCTGGGCAGCAGCGGGCTATGAGCTCTTCGATGGGGTCAACGTGCCCTCCAAGGTCTTCGGCGAGCTTATCGAACACGCAGCCGATACCCCCCGGATGCCCGCTGAGGAGGTGGCGCGCCGCCAGGCCGCGGGCGAGCGGATGGTGATCGTGGATGGCCGCCCGCTGGACGAATACCGCAAGATGAACATCCCTGGGGCCGTGTGCTGCCCGAACGGTGAGCTTGCGCTTAGGATCGACGCGCTTGCACGGGAGCCCGACACCACGGTGGTCGTCAATTGCGCGGGGCGCACGCGATCGATCATCGGCGCCCAGACTCTGATCGATGTGGGGATCCCGAACCCGGTCTATGCGCTCGAGAACGGGACCCAGGGCTGGACGCTCGCGGGGCTGGATCTGGAGTTCGGCAATGACAGCGACCTGGCGCCCGACGGTCCGGGAGCCGAGGCACGGCGGGGAACGGCGCGCGAGCTGGCTGCGCGCCACGGAGTAACGACGCTTGGTCGGGACGACCTTGCCGCCTGGATCGCCGATACCCAGAGAACACTCTACCTGTTTGACGTTCGGGATGCCACCGACCGGGCGGCGGACAGTACGGAGATCGTGGCGCTGAGGGATCAGCACGGCGTTGTCCACGCGCCCGGCGGGCAACTCGTGCAGGCCACCGACCGCTGGGTCGGGGTGCGCGGCGCACGGATCGTCGTGCTCGACACCGAGGGGTTGCGCGCGCCGGTCATCGCCGCCTGGTTGGCACGACTGGGTCACGATGTGGCGGTTTTGGAAGGCGGTCTGGCCGCGTTGGAGGGCCTGGCGGCCCGTCTGGTACCGGGGCCCAGCACCATCGATCCATTGCCGACGCTGTCCGTGGATGAACTTGAGGGGGCGCTTGCGACCACCCAGGTGATAGACCTCAGGAGCTCCGCCGCCTTCCGCGCCGGTCATGTTCCCGGCTCATTCTGGTCGTCGCGCCCACGCGTCGGATACGTGGCGGGCAGGGGCCTCCATGTCCTGATCGCTGATGATTCCGTGGTCGCGGCGCTGGCGGCCAATGACTTGCGTGCGGCAGGTATCGGCGAAATTCTGCTACTGGAAGGCGGGATCGACGCTTGGCAGGCGGCGGGTCTGCCAATGGATCAAACACCGATGTCGCCACCGGACGCCGAACGCATCGATTTCATCTTCCATACACATGATCGGCACAGCGGCAACCTAGCTGCCTCTCAGGCCTATCTGGATTGGGAGGTGGGTCTGATCGCGCGGCTACACCCTGACGAGCGCGCAGTGTTCCGCGTCTGATCTCTTCGGTGCCCGTTCTGGACCCCGGCGAACGCTCTGCTGTATCGCCGTTGTCGCTCGGAGTTGCCCATTGAAAGCGCAGTTGGTTCCAGCCCAACGCGGGACGTCCCCGAACCGCGAAAGTCGGTACGAATACGCTGTTCATCGAACCCGGCAGCCCCAGGGACAACGGCTACAACGAGAGCTTCGGCGGCAAGCTCAGAGATGAGTTCCTGAATGCCGAGATCTCGGCCAGATCAGATTTGCCTCCGGAGCAAGCAGATACCTACAGACAACCCGCCTTCGGGGGCTCGTCAGCGCTCTAAAGAACTGAACCTGAACGATCTCATTGAGAAGACGTGCCAGTGTACAGATCCGCCAGATCCTCCTGCGATACAACGTGGCAATAGATCATGTTGATCACCTCCAGCTCATGGCGGTGGAGGGCGTCAGTCGCCGCCGCGCAGCAGTCATGGACGACTAGGACGTCAAAGCTCTCGTCCGCCAAGCTGCGCACGGTTGACGAAACACATTGGTCGGTGAAGATCCCTGCACAGATCACCGTCTCAACGCCGAGATTGCGTAGCGTGAGGCGCAGATTTGTCCCGGTCAGCGCCGAGTCTGTGGTCTTCAACACCGTGATCTCGTCGCCTTCCGGCGCCAACTCCGGCACGATCTGGCTGTCTTCGCCATCCTTGGGGAGCAGCAGGTAGTTGAAGCCGGGCTTCTTCTGGCTCAGCGACCGGTCTCGGCCATCCAGGGTCTGACAGGCGATCCGGGCGTAGATGACCTCGACCCCGCGCGTCCGGGCATCGGCGATAAGCTTTTGGGTGTTCGGGATGACGATCTCGCGCATGCGGTGGAAGAACGGTTGCCAGCGGGCGTCCTCCGTCGGGTCGTCCTTTGGCTCGAGATAGGTGTTCTGGATGTCGATGACCAAGACCGCGGTGCGGGCGGGATCGAGACGGATATCATCGGGCGGTTCCGCGTTCGCGTAGTAGAATGAGCGAAAGGCGGTCTTCCAATCGGGCTCGGTCATTTTCTCCTCCTGTGCCCTGATAGGGTCTGGGCGTGGGTGCTACGGGGCGATACTGAGAGACATGGCAAAAGATCGCGATCAACGCCGCCGCCGGATCCTGGCCGAGTTCGAACAGCACCCCTCCCTCCGGGTGTCCCAGTTGGCGGCGCGGCTCGGCGTATCGGCAGAGACTGTGCGGCGTGATCTGGATGCCTTGACAACCGAAGGGCAGGTCGACCGCACCTATGGCGGGGCGATGAGGCGGCGGTCGCTGGAGCCTAGCGTGTCCGAGCGCCACAACATGCGCGCGGCCGAGCGGGAGCGGATCGCGCGGCGCGGCTGCCCCCTGCTGAAGGGCGCAGGGCTGGTCATGATCGGGTCCGGCGCCACCACGGTGCATCTGGCCCGGCGCATCGCTTTGGAGATGAACGACCTGACGGTGATCGCCCACTCCTTCGGGGTTGCGACGGTGTTGGCGCTGAACCCGACGATCACGGTGCTGATGGTGCCGGGCGCCTATCATGCGGGCGAAGGCGCGATCCACGGGGCGGAGGCGGTCGGTTTTCTCGACGGGTATCAGGCGGACTGGGCAGTCCTGGGAGCGAGCGGCATGGATGCGGGCGGGCCGAGCGATGCCCTGTTGGAGGCGGGCGAGGTCTATCGCCGGATGGTCGCGCGCGCCGAGCGCACGATGCTGGTGGCGGACAGTTCCAAGTTCGGCAAGCGCTTTCCGGCCTGCTGGGCGGGATGGAGCGATATCTCGTGCGTCGTGACCGATGCTGCTCCGCCCGACGGGCTGGTGCCAGCCGACTCCCCAACGCACGTGTTGGTGGCGTGAGTGGTCAGACACGCGCTAGCGTCGCCTGCAACGTGTCGGCGAACTGGTCGGCTTCGCTCTCGGTCAGGCACAGCGGCGGGCGCACTTTGAGTGTATGGCCGTACTTGCCCGCGGCACCGATCAGAATGCCTCGGTCCTTCAGCCCGTTTATGACGACTTTCGCAAGCCGCGGATCGGGTTGATCCGGTGCATCCGGGGCGGAGAGATCGACGCCCAGGAAAAGCCCAGCACCCCTGACCGCGGTGATCCGCGACTGCCGCGATGCCAGATCGTCGAGCCGCTCGCGCAAGTGGCCGCCCACTCGGGCCGCATTGCCCAGAAGATCCTCGGCCTGAATCACCTCCAGTACCGCCAAGCCTGCGGCAGCAGCCACTGGATTGCCGCCGAAAGTGTTAAAATAGCCAAAGTCCTCGCAGAACGCAGTGAGCAGCTCGGGTCTGGTCGCCATGCCCGACATCGGAAAACCATTGCCCATGGGCTTGCCCATCGTGACGATATCGGGCGCGATGCCATGGCGCGCGAAGCCCCAGAACGCATCCCCGGTCCGGGCAAAGCCGGGCTGCACTTCGTCGGCGATGAAGAGCCCACCTGCCGAATGTACCTTCTGGATCGTACCGGCAAGAAAGCCCGGCGGATCCGAGAAAACCCCATCCGATGAAAAGATCGAGTCGCACATGAAACCCGCGAACCCGCACTTTCGCCGCCTCAGCCGGCCGATTGCCTTGGCCACAGCTTTGCCGAACCCGCCGGCGATGTCTGAGCCAAAGGTCACCTCGGAAGGGGCGGGTACCGTTTCGATGAATGTCGGCGGCTGCCCCTGTTTGTAGGAGGACGGCGAGGCCTGGATAACCAGATGGGTGTTGCCGTGATAGGCGGTCTCGGTCACCACAAACCCCGATGCGCCGGTCGCTTTCATCGCGACCCGCATGGCCAGATCGTTCGCCTCGCTGCCCGAGCAGGCCAGCATGACGTTTGAGAGTGGCGCCGGCAGACGGGCCTTAAGCGCCTCGAGATAGGCTTCGGTGCCCTGGTTCAGATAGCGGGTGTTGGTGTTCAGCCGGGCGATCTGGCGCGTGACAGCGTCGACCACGTGCGGATGCGAATGCCCGACTGAGGGAACGTTGTTGTAGAAGTCGAGATAACGTCGGCCATCGGCGGCCTCCATCCAGGCGCCTTTGGCGGCGACCATCTCGATAGGGCGCTGATAGAAGAGGACCGAGGCGGCGCCGAAATTGGCCTGGCGCCTCGTCAGAAGCGGGTCCTCACCCACGCCGTCCTGACTGGCGTCGAAGGCGTTCATGTCCAGGATTTGACGGGTCTCGAGTGAGGCGGCACCACCAGGCCCGCGGGGGGTGCGAGCTTTGCTCACCGGTTCAGCCACGATCCGACAGATAGCGCTCGGCGATCTCGACAGTGCCATTCGTGAACGCCGTGCCCATCTCCTGTGCGGTCGGCGTTTCGGAATGGCTCGCGATCCAGGCGGTGAGCTGCAGGCGCCGCAGCATGATGAAGGTGGACAACTCCGCCTCGACCTCGGCCGCCAGATCCGCGACCGAGCGGTAGCCCGCGCACCATGCGTCCTGCAGGGCGGGGATCGACGGGTCGGTCTCAAAAAAGCTGATCGCGGCGGCAAAGTCGAACGCGAACCAGCCGAAGCCGCAATCGTCAAAATCGATCAACCCGATCCGGTCACCGTCGATCAGCAGATTGGCCAGCCGCAGATCCGCATGGATCAGGCCGAAACGGTCCGGGCCTGTGCCGAAGGCCGCCAGTCTTTCGTCGAGCACACCGCAGGTCCGTTCGAGGACAACGAGCCCGTCAGGCGTCAAGCCCATCCCCGCGCGCCAATCGCCCCAATGCGGAGCGGCCCCAATGGTGCTGTTGAAATCCCATGTCTTGCGCACAAACGTCGCCGGCCGGGTCCAGCCCTTCACATGGTCATGCAGACGCGCACTTATGGCGCCCAGCTTGTGGAACCCTTCTGTCAGATCATCAGTCGGCGCGGGCTCGGTCCCGGACATGAATTCGAACGCGACCACGTCGCGCGTTTCTCCGGCAACGGTCATGCCCGCGATCCGGCCTCCATCCAACAGAGGGAAAACCGCGGGGATCGGCGCCACCTCTGCGGCCCGCAACGCATCGATCCATGCGAGCTCGGACGAGATCTCGGCCCGGGTGTGATAGTCGGGCCGGTGAACGCGCAGGATCACCGGTGCATCGGCTTTGGGATCATCGGCGCGGAAGGTCGCGTTCTCCGAGATGTTGAGGAGCGTGATCCGAGTGTCCGGAGACAGGCCCCAAGCCTCGATGGTGCCGTGTAGCCCGTGCTCCAACGCCTGCAAGAACGCCTCGGAGTACATCTCGCCCATGCGCTTCACCTGCCAACTTCGCTTGCCCGATATTAGGCAGAAAATCTGTGACTCACAACAAAAGTTCTTGCAACGCAGCACGACGCGCTCAATCCTTAAGTCAACCGAGGGTCAGGGAGGCCCACGCGCTGCAGAACGCCGGGCCCGACGGAGATGCGACTAGAAGGAGCGCTGACCAATGACCATCACACGGAGAACTTTCGGACGTGGCGCTGCCGCTTTGGGCGGGCTGGCGGCTTTTGGTGCCGCACGCCAGGCCGCGGCGGCACGAAACGGGCTGAACATTCTGTGCTGGGAGGGTTACAACACCGATGACGTCCTCAGCCCCTTCCGCGCCATGCACCCCGATGCCGAGATTCGCGCGGAAAGCGGCACCTCAGACCCCGACATGATCAACAAGCTCCGCGCGGGCGAGGTCAATGTCTGGGATCTGATTAATGTCAACCAGCCCTGGGCCAAGGCGCAGCTTTACCCTGAGGGCCTGATCAAGCCGCTGAGCAAAGAGCGGTTCATGCCGTTCTTCGACAAAATGGCCGATGGGTTCAAGAATCCGGCCTACCCGCTGGCCTTCGCCGACAATGGCGATCTGATCGGCATGCCGCAGCGGTATGGGCCATTTTCCTTCGTCGTGAACACGGACAAGATCAGCCGAGAAATGGCTGAGGATCAGGGCTGGAAACTGTTCTTGGACGCCGCGTTGAAGGACCGCTACGGCGTCCTGACATATGACAACTGGAACATCATGCATATGTGCCTGACAGGCGATCAGAACCCGTTCGAGCCGATGGACGATGCCGGGATCGAGACCTTCACCGCCACAGCCAAGACGATCTTTGACGGAGCCAAGCTTCTGACCGACGATCTGGTTGCCATGAACACTGCACTCGTGAACGGGGAGATCGACGCCTATTTCACCGGCGGGACCTACACGGCCTCCCCTGCGCGCCTGGACGGGCTGACCAACATTCGGGGCATTACGCCGAAATTCGGCCCGATGGGAGGCAAGGGCGGCATTGTTTGGATCGAACTGACCTCGCTCGTGAACAATCCCGATAGCTCCGCGTTGGCAGAGGATTTCCTCGAGTTCGTGCAAGGGCCAGAGATTTCGAAAGCCGTGGGTTTTGCCGAGGGCACGTACAATCCCGTCACACAGATGGGTGACCCGGACGTCTTCGCGCAGTGGAACGCGGACGAGTTGGACGCCATCCAGTGGGACAGCCTAGAGGAGGAGATGTCCCGGTCGGTCGAATACGATGTCGTCGCCTCCTATGACGCACTGAACGCTGCGTACAATGCTGCAAAGCGTGCCTGATGACTCCAAGCCAGAGGGTGCCCAGGCGCCCTCTGCCGCGCCGGCCCGCGAGACGATCCTGACGATTGCCGGCCTGAGAAAGACGTTCGGCAGGTTCACGGCGTTGAACGGGATCGATCTGAAAGTTGCCCAGGGTGAGTTTCTGACGATTGTCGGCCCCTCCGGCAGTGGAAAGACCACGCTGATCCGCATCCTGGCGGGGATGGAGGAGCCGACGGAGGGCGCCATTCTGCTCCGCAACAAGCGGATCGAGAAGGTTCCTGCGAACCAGCGGCCCACCTGCATGGTGTTCCAGTCGCTCGCGCTGTTCCCGCATCGGTCGGTTGGCGAAAACATTGAGTTTCCGTTGAAGATCCAGGGTGCCAACCGGACCTCGCGCAAGGCTCGTGCGCTGGAGTTGATGGAACTTTTGCGCCTGCCTGCGGAGTACTACACAAAGGGCATCCACGAATGTTCAGGCGGAGAGCGCCAGCGTATCGCGCTCGCCCGCGCCCTGGCCTTCGACCCCGAAATCCTGTTCTTTGACGAACCTCTGTCCGCTTTGGACTATCGCCTGCGCAAGACGCTCGAGAAAGAGCTGAAGGACTTGCATTCGAGGACTGGCAAGACCTTCGTCTACATCACCCACAGTCTGGAGGAGGCCATGGTGATGTCCGACCGCATCGCGATCATGCGGGCGGGCCACTTCGAACAGATCGGCACGCCGAACGACATCTACACCCGCCCCCGATCCCGCTTTGTTGCGGAGTTCATGGGCGAGGTGAACCTCTTCCCGCTGACACCGGGGCACGGGTCTGCACTCCGTCTCGCGCCCGGGGCGGTGGACGCGATGGCTGATGGCCTTCTGATGGCGCGGCCCGAGGTTCTTCGGTTCCTGTCCGCTGGGCAAAGCGCCCCGGTCGAAATCGATGGGATGCTGGAGGCTGAGTACAATCTGGGCGGCAGGTTGCAATACGCCGTCAATACCGGCCTCGGGCCAGTTTCTGTGGAGGTGCTGCGCGATCGGCGGCCCGCCGCCTCGATTGGCGCACAGGTTCGGCTGGGCGCCGATCCCGCCGATTGTCACCTGATCTCAGACGCCTGAGATGCAGAGGCTCGACCGCCGGATAGGACTGCTCTCCGCCCTGCCGCTGACGGCGCTGTTGGGTTTCTCGTTCCTCACGCCGCTATTGCTGGTGGCGCTTTTCTCGATCATGCCGCAAAAGGTCTTCACCGTCGCGCATCTGCCCGATTTCTCGGCCTATGCCGAGGTGGTGAGCCAGGGATACTGGCGCTCGCTCGCCTGGTCGATCGGCATGGCGGTCGCGGCGACGGCAATGCTGTTCGTAATCTGCTGGCCGCTCGCCTTCGCCATGGCCAAGGTCTTCAAGCGCTTCACTCTGGTACTGACCATCGGCGTGGTGATGACCCTGTTCGTCTCCGAGAACATCCGCTTGTTCGGTTGGGTCCTGACCCTGATGAAGGGCGGGTTGATCGAGGGCCATTGGCGGTATTGGACGGGAGAAGGCTTCGACGGGCTGCTCTACAACGTCCCCGTGATCGTCTTCGGCCTTGTCTACGTCTACTTCCCCTTCATGCTCTTTCCGCTGGCCCAGGGGATCGCCATGGTGCCGGACGATGCACGACAGGCGGCGGCGGATCTGGGCGCCTCCCGCTGGCGGATCCTGCGGGAGATCGATCTGCCACTGGCCGCACCCGGGATCGTGATCGGGTGCCTTCTGTGTTTCGTGCTCTCGGCCGGAGCGATTGCGGAGTCGAAGTTGCTGGGCGGTCAGGCGGTGATCGTCATCGGTGACGAGGTCGAGACCGCCTTTACCTATGGCCAGAACTGGCCCCTGGGATCAGCCCTGTCGATGGTTCTGATCGTGATCGTCGGGGCCCTGGCCTTGCTCGCCATCAGCCGTGTCGATCTGGACGCGCTGCTCGGACGGAGATCCTGATGAAGCCGACCCGGGCCGCGCGGCTTGCCCTCTACGCCTACGGAGTGCTCGCGCTGGTGGTGTTGTACCTGCCGCTGATCTCGGTCGGCTTCGCCAGCGTCTCGAAAGCACGCTACCTGACCTTCCCAATCCGGCGCTACGCCTTCGGATGGTACGAGGACGCGTTGCAGAGCCCAACGGTCGCGGACCTCGTTGCCACCTCGTTGAAGGTCGCGCTGATCGTGACGCTGGTCTCGATGGTGGTCGGTTTCTTCGGCGCGCTCGCCTATGCGCGCTACCAGTGGCGGTTCCGCAAAACCTTCCAGAAACTGATCTTGCTGCCGATCTTCTTTCCCCAGACCGTGCTTGGCCTCGCCCTGTTGATCTGGTTCAACGCGCTCGGCATCATCCCGGACTGGCGCACCGCCGTGATTGCGCATCTCGTCTGGATCAGTCCGATCGCGACGCTGATCATCGCGATCAGGGCCTATTCCTTCGATCCGTCGCTCGAGGAGGCCGCGCGCGACATGGGGTGTTCGACGTGGCAAGTGATGCGGGAGGTTACGCTGCCCCTGCTGCTGCCCGGCATCATCTCGGCCGGGCTCTTCGCCTTCCTGCTCAGTTGGGGCAACTTCCCTCTGTCGCTCTTCACCACGGGCGCGGATTCGACATTGCCCGAATGGCTCTATGCCAAGATGGTCTCGGGCTATTCGCCGCTGGTACCGACGGTTGGGATGCTGACGGTGGCGGCTTCGGCGGTCCTGCTGATCTTGGCCCTTTGCGTGCCAGCACTCCTGACACGGATGCGGGCAGCAGGCGGCCAAAAACCCGAAACCACACAACCATCCCACTAAGGAGGATCCCATGTTCACACCGCTCACCGGCAAGAGCATCCTGGTCACCGGCGGCTCAATGAGCATCGGCAAGGGCATCGCCCGGGTTTTTGCCAAATCCGGCGCGAAGGTGATGATCGCCGCCCGCGGCGAAGCGGCGGCGAAAGCGACGGCCGAAGAACTGGGCGGATCCTATGTGATCGGCGATGTCGGAAACTGGGCCGACGTTCAAAGAATGGTCGCAGCGACGGTCGAGGCGCAGGGCGGGCTCGACGTGCTCTGTGCCAACGCGGGCGCATTCCCCCAGACCAAGATCGTCGACATGGACCCGGACGAGTGGGACCAGGTCATGCAGACGAATCTGAAGTCGGCCTTCCTCTGCGTCAAAGCGGCGATCCCCGAATTCGAGAAGGCGGGCAAGGGCCGGGTCGTCCTGACCTCGTCGATCACCGGACCGGTCACGGGCTTTCCCGGCTGGTCTCACTATGGCGCGTCGAAATCCGGTCAGCTCGGGTTTCTGAAGACAGCGGCAATGGAGCTGTCACGCTACAACACCACGATCAATGCAGTGATGCCGGGCAATATCTTCACCGAGGGTCTGCAGGATCTGGGCGAGGACTACCTCAAGACTATGGCCGCCTCGATCCCATTGAAGCGCCTTGGTGCCGTCGAAGACATCGGCAACGCCGCACTCTTCTTCGCCAGCGACGAAGCCGGCTATATTACAGGCCAGCAGATCATCGTCGACGGCGGCCAAATCCTGCCGGAATCGTTGGAGGGAATCGACGAGATCTGATCGCAACGCCACTTGAGGGGTCCGCCATCAAGTCCCGTAAGGTTGTGTGAGGATTCACCGGGTGGGCAGCGACAGCGGTCTTCAGGGGAGGCTGGTCTTGGCGCACGGTGGCTGGCCGGGCTCGAAGAGACCGACGCTGAAAGCTGAGGCAACAACGGACGGGCCGTTGCGCTCGTCCAAACGACGCGCAGCACATCGGCGCTTTGAGCCCTGCGCCACCAACTCTGCGGCGTGCACCAATGGAAGTTCGAGACCTGGCGTTCAATGATTGGGGCAGTTCGAAGCGGTGCCTTGCCTCCACCGATGGACAGGTTGCGAAGAACTGTTCCGCCAAGCCGACGAGCCAGACTTACGGGACGCCGTTGCGGCAATGTTCGGCAAAGCCAGGTCTGGCCGCCAAACGGGTCATCCAAGCTTCGACAGCAGGCAGTTCTGGACGCTCGATTGGCGTTTGCTCCCAGCGGTTCGTGGACAAAGCCAGTACGATGTCGGCCAAGGTGAACGTCGCTCCGCAGACAAAGGGGCCGCCGGAACCGATGCTCCGGTCGAGCAGTGCCATTGCGGCATTCCAATCCCCTGTGCTCTTTGACTGCAACGCCCGATCTGAAAACGCGGCGTGACACCTTACAAGCCCCTTAAACGCGGCGCGCCAAGACGTGTTTAGCTCGGTGGCTTGCCAATCCATCCAGGCATCTACGGCCGCGCGCTGTGTAGGTTGCTCGGGTAGGAGATCCGAACAACCTTCCCGCAACGCGAGATAGCGGCAGATCGCATTCGACTCCGTAAGGACAAGCCCACCGTCAATGAGGACGGGTACCAGCCCCTTGGGATTGATCGACAAAAACTCGGGATCACGCGTGGTGCGGGTTGACCCACCCCAATCCTCACGCTCTGGAGAAAGACCAAGCTCGGCGCATGTCCAGAGCACCTTTCTGACGTTGATCGAGTCCTTCTGGCCGAGCAGTCTCATGCGGCAACCATGCTGTTTTGGACCAATCGGATCAAGGGACGTACCCGGCCGCTGTGTGCTGGGAAACCGGTGCTTGCAACGGCAACAAAGCGGCCGGTCTGACCAGAGTTACGAGTAGCGGAAAAGTCCAGGCTCCAGACCGCGGTGTCTGATGCCGCGCATGGCAGCTCTCCGCCAGTTGCGTCGATACCTCGTGGCCAGCTTGACGCCTGGACACGACGAGATTAGATCCGGTCCAGTTCGCGGGTATGGTGAAAAGGTATCACAGCAGCTTCCCAAGCTGTTATTGCGGGTTCGATTCCCGCTACCCGCTCCAGAGCTTTCTTTTGGGGAGAAAGCGCTCCGACGAGGTTGCTTGAGCACGACCTCTCGAACGCTGGTCTGATCGCTGGGAGTCAGAGTGAGGTGTGTTACAGGCACCGGACCGCTGGTCCTAGGCTGACAGATCGAACTCAACGTCCTTCGTGCTGAAGACCTGAGAGATCTCATCAGTCATCGATTGCGATCCTCGCCGTCAGCTCCTCACACACCGTCTGCATGTACGGGCTGAGGGCGTCCTGCGAAGGCATGGGCGCGCCTTGTCGGTTCTTTGCAGGTGTCGGTTTGCGAAGCCATGGTGCCAAGCGATGCCCAATGAAGCTGTTTGTTCAAGGAAGTGAGATAGATACTCTCTGCAAGCCCGTGATACTGCACATGCCTGTCCGAGACATTGGCGAAAGCGAACAGAGCTCCCGGTCGCCGCCTTCTCCGTTGGCTTAGCAGGGACCATGCCGAGCCAGCGGACGCCGATCTCGTGGCGCCATCGCGGGATCGCCATGCCGGTCGGTTGGATGCCGTCGTCATCGTCGCTAGGACCGGTCGTGCAACAATGGCTCAACGCTGAGGTATTTTTGGCCAGATGAAGCCGCCGCAAGGCGGGAGCGGTCGGCCTGACCCTATCCTCGGTCCTTGTAGACGACGCCGTCCTTCATGACGAAGGGGATCCGTGCACCGTCACCGTGCAGGCAGGTGATGTCCTCCAGCGGATTGCCGTCGACGAGGACAAGATCGGCGCGGTAGCCCACCTCGAGCCGTCCGATGTCGGGGATGCGCATGATCTCGGGGTTTGTCTCCAGGCTTGCGTGGAGCGCGCCTTGGGGCCCAAGCACCTCGGCAAGCAGGCCGAACTCATCCGCCTGGTAGTGATGGCAAGGCCCCAGCAGATCCGTCCCGAGCCCGATCTTGACGCCTGCGTTCTTCGTGGTCTCGACGGCGCCAAGGCCCGCATCGACGATCAGGCCCAGTTTCTCGATCGATACGGCGGGGAAACCGTATTCGGCGCCGTGCTTGTTGAGCGCGAAATAGGTGATGTTCGTGGGCACATGGTAGGCGCCCTTCGAAGCCATCAGGTCGGCGGTGGGCTTGTCGATCAGGTTGCAGTGCTCGCA
>JBCCDA010000053.1:0-30388 GCA_039033215.1 Pseudomonadota bacterium
GGCAGCGCGCAGATCGGCGGCGGCCTTCTGTGCCTCGGCATCTGTGATCTCGCCGTCGCCGTTCGCATCCACGACGTTCTCAGTTTCCCCCTCGTTCTGCTCCTGGGGCGTGCCCGCCTCCGATGCATCCGGCACGGCAAACCCGCCGATCTGACCGGTGGCCGCGCTGGCCTGCGCCTGCTGCACCATGGCCGACCGCAGCGCGTCGTCCGCCGCCAGTTGTTTGCCATACCCGATCAGGTCAAAGTTCAGCGTCGCCGCCAGGCCGAAGCCTATCAGGAACAGCATGGTCTTCGCGCGACGCACATACCAGCCGGTCACACGGTCCATGGCGCTGTCGAACCAGTCGGCCAACTCCGCCTCCACCCGGTCGATGGCATTCTCGATTGCGGCCTCGGCCCGGGCTGAGACGCTCTCGACCGTCGCCTCGACTCGTGCCTCGATCCCGTCGAGGTCAATATGCGCCAGCACTGCCTTGGCGTGGTCGCGCAGTGTCCTTTCCACGTCGACACCGTCGACTGCGGCCTCGATCTCCCGGGTCAGCGCATCCGCTTTGCCGAACAGGTCCAGCTTCGCGATCCGGTCCCGCACCCGGTCGATGATCGTCTCTTCGACCCCCAGGTCCCTAAGGGAGGCACCCAACTCTTCGGCCAAGGTCTTTGCCTGGCCTCCAACGGTATCGAGGCCGTCCTGGATGTCTCCCTTCATCCCGTCGAAATCCACATTCGAAAGCACCGCCTTCAGTCGTGTCTTCAGCCGCTTGTCCAGTGCAAGACCATCGATGCGGGTGGCCAGGGTCCCCGCGGCTTCGTCCACGCCGCCCTCGATCGTCTCGGCCAGGCTGATCTTGGGGTCGATCAGCGCTTCCACCAGTGCCCGCGCAAACGTCGCCTTGGGGATCGAGGAGGGTAACCGCGTCGTGCCCGACCACGTCTCCGTCCAGCCCCGCCCCCACATCAGCAGGAACGAGAACAGTTTTTGGATCCAGCTCTGCGGGCCCTTCAAGCTCTCAATCAGCGGATGGTTCAGCACTGCCTGCGTCAGACCGGTGTCGCGGAGCATCAGCGCGATGCCCTTTCGCAGGTGCTCGCCCCGATAGTTCAAGACGCCCGCAATCGCCTCTTGCAGTGCTGTGGCGACAAGGCTGAAGGTCAGGACCGCGAAGATGATCCCGATTGCGATGTCGATGATAACAATGCCGGTAAGTCCGGCGCCCTCAAGCACGTTCACCATGATGGCCCCCTCAAAACAACTGGAGAACAGGGTACCATTCGCGGATTTCGCGCAAAAGGGAGTTGCGCCGATTTGGGACGACCGTCCCGGGCCCGGGCTAGCGCACGATGTCGAGGGCCGAGCTCATGGCGTCGATCAGCTGCTCCGTCGGCAGCGGTCCGAACTGCTCGGCGCTGACCTTGATGTCGTCAATCGGCTGGCCCGCCGCGTCCAGCAGCACGGCATGGGCACGGTCCGCTGACACGCCCAGGCGACGCGCCTCGTCGGGACCGCCCTGAACGGCGACGAAGTCGGGCAACATCGACACGACATCGGGGTCCTCGAACGCCGCTTTGCCGCAAGATCCGCAGGGCGCGACCCAGACCACCAGAGGCAGGCCGGTCTCCTTCGCCCGGTGCAGCCCTTCCTCGAGATCAAGCCACGCGGTCGCGTTCTCCTCGGCGGACGTCCCCGTGGCGAGGGCCAGTGTCAGGGCCGTCACAGTCAGCGCGCCACGCAGCATCGGATCTCCCTTCGCGTCTCGCTGTGCCGCCGCCCGGTCAGTCCTGAGGGACCATGCGCAGGCCCAGCTCCCGCAATTGGTCGTTCGTGGGGTCGGATGGCGCCCCCATCATAAGGTCTTCTGCACGCTGGGTCATCGGGAACATGATGACCTCTCGAATATTAGACTCATCCGCTAACAGCATGACAATTCTGTCAATTCCTGCAGCGCACCCCCCGTGAGGTGGGGCTCCGTAAGTGAAGGCGTTGACCATGCCGCCAAACCGCGCGCGCACCTCGTCCTCACCGTACCCTGCGATACCGAAGGCCTTGAACATGATCTCGGGCTTGTGGTTCCGGATGGCGCCAGAGACGAGCTCATAACCGTTGCAAGCCAAATCGTACTGGAAACCCAATACGTTAAGCGGATCGCCTTCCAGCGCCTCCATGCCTCCTTGCGGCATCGAGAACGGGTTGTGCTCGAAGTCGACCTTGCCGGTTTCCTCGTCCTTCTCGTAGATCGGAAAGTCCACGATCCAAGCGAACGCGAACCGTTCGGTATCTGTCAAACCAAGTTCGTTCCCGATCTCGACGCGGGCCTTCGCGGCAACCCTTTCGAACTGCTCGGGCTTCCCTGCCAGGAAGAACGCGGCATCTCCTGGGCCGAGGCCGAGTTGTGTCCGGATTGCTTCGGTCCGCTCGGGTCCGATGTTCTTGGCAAGCGGCCCGGCTCCTTCGTTGCCCTCTCGCCACATGATGTAACCCATGCCCGGCAGGCCTTCCTTCTGGGCGAAGCTGTTCATCCGGTCGCAGAACGCGCGTGAGCCGCCTGTGGGGGCGGGAATGGCGCGGATCTGGTTACCAGGCTTCTCCAACATCGAGGCGAAGATCTTGAAGCCAGATCCTACGAAGTGCTCCGAAACAATTTGCATCTCCAGTGGGTTACGCAAGTCCGGCTTGTCGGTCCCATACTTTAGCATCGCGTCCCGGTAGGGAATTTGAGGCCAATCGGCGGCTGCGTCCACAGTTCGACCGCCGCCGAACTGTTCAAACACGCCAGCGATCACCGGCGAGACCGTGTCGAACACGTCCTGCTGTTCGACAAAGCTCATCTCCAGGTCGAGCTGGTAGAAGTCCGTCGGCGAGCGGTCCGCGCGGGGGTCCTCGTCGCGGAAGCACGGCGCGATCTGGAAGTACTTGTCGAAACCCGACACCATGATCAGCTGCTTGAACTGCTGCGGTGCCTGGGGCAGGGCGTAGAACTTGCCGGGGTGGAGCCGCGAGGGCACCAGAAAGTCGCGCGCCCCCTCGGGCGAGGAGGCCGTGATGATCGGTGTCTGATACTCGCGAAATCCGATGTCCCACATGCGCTTACGGATCGACGCGACAACATCGGCCCGCAACGTGATGTTTTTCTGAAGTTTTTCGCGGCGCAGATCCAGGAAACGATACTTGAGCCGCGTCTCCTCGGGGTACTCCGTCTCGCCGAAGACCATGAGCGGAAGCTCCTCGGACGCGCCCAGCACCTCGAGCCCCCGCACGAAAACCTCGATCTCTCCGGTCGGGATCTTCGGGTTCACAAGGCTCTCGTCGCGGGCCTTCACTTCGCCATCGATGCGGATGCACCATTCCGACCGCACCGCCTCGACCGCGGCGAAGGCAGGGCTGTCGGGGTCCGCCAGAACCTGCGTGATGCCATAGTGATCCCGTAGATCAATGAACAGAACGCCCCCGTGGTCGCGCACCCGATGGACCCAGCCCGACATCCTAACTTCTTGGCCCACATGGCTTTTATTCAGGTCGGCGCAGGTATGCGAGCGGTAGGCGTGCATGAAGATCCCCAGGGTTGACGGTGCCACGGGGATACACAAGCTTTGTGTGGGAAAGTCAAGGGACGCGAGCGGAGCCCGGCACTGGTGGTGTCCGGTTTGGCAGGGTGGGTTCGGGCGGGTCAGGAGGTGGAATGTCCGTGGACTGGAGGGAACAACATCCCCTCGAAATCATGCCCGCGGTCCCAGCCTACCTGCGCGGGGCCTTCGGTCAGCGCATGGCGCTGATCCATGCGGGGAGGCGCAAGCGCAGGGAGATCGCACAGGGCGTGCATGACTTCTATCGCCGCCTTGTCCCGCATCTGCGCGATCTTGGGTTCGAGATTGGGTTTCAGACGATACAGCCGCGTATCAACTACGGCCCACCCGGCCGACACATCCATATCAGCACATATGGACGTTGGCCCGGCATGGAGCGAAGCCCGGCGCTCCACGCGAATTGGGGGTATCTGCCAGGTTATTGGTACTTCGACCCCCGCGGCTATCGCTGGAACTCCAGCATCGCTCAGATGCGGTTCGATCCCACCGAGATCGATGGGGAGGCGGCCCAGACCCTCTTCGGGCAGCTCCGCCGGCGGTTTGTCAAGCATGGCACATCGTTCCACCACCAGCCCGAGAGTACCGATATCGACGTGCCCAAAGACTACATTCTCGTCCTGCTGCAGGGACAGGATAATCCGCTGAGGGTCGGGGCTTTCCTGGACGAGGTGGGGATGCTGCGTGCGGTGCTTGCCGGGCGGGATGGGCGACCCGTTCTGGTGAAGCACCATCCGCGCGCCCGTAATCCCGTTACCGAGCGGTTTCTCGCGGACGCAGTGACACCGGCCGACGGCGTGCAAGTCGTCGAGGGCAACCTCCACGATCTGTTGGAGCGCGCCATTGCTGTCACCTGCTTGAACTCGGGCACGGGCTTCGAGGCGTTTCTACACCGGCGCCCGGTCATCGTCTTCGGGCAGACTGACTATCATCATTGTGCTGAGACGGTGCGCGACCCACACGACTTCCCCGAGGCGTTGGAGCGTGCTCTGGACCGACGGCGTCCCTATCCGAAGTTCGTTTGGTGGTTTCTGAGCCAAACCTGCATAGCCGTCGATGCGCCTGACTTCGAGGAACGGATCACCAAGCAGCTGATGGCGCGCCTCTGAGCGCGGGCGCGCATACCTCAGGAGACCCCACCGGAGTAGAAGTAGTACCCCAGACCCGCCGTGAACACGATCTGGCCGGCCACGGCGTGCAGCACCCAGGCCAGTGGCAAGGAGCGGTACTTCCAGTAGGCCCAGCCCATGATCATGCCACCCGCTGCGGTCATCATGATTGTGATCCGGTGCTCGTAGAACAGGTGCCCGAACCCAAAGAGCAGCCCGTTCGTCACGATCAGCATCACCGGGCCGGGGAACAGCACCGCATAGCGCTCGAAGAACAGCGAGCGGTAGATGATCTCCTGCGGCCAGGCGCTGAGCACGGGATAGGCGACCATGACCAACAGCCAGAAAGTCGGGTTCGATATGGCAAACGACAGGAACATCGCCGGATTGATCGCGAAGACGAACGCCGTCGAGACCATCGCGGTGACCACCCAATAGACCAGGATCAGTTTCCAGTGCCGCAGGATCCCGCCGGAGAAGAGCTGGGAGAACGCGAACCCGGGTGTGCGCCAGAGCAGAAACATGGCGATGAAGGCGAGGAGCCAGATGACGCCAAAGAGCAGGCGGTGCTGCTGGATCTGCTCGAACCAGACCGCCATGGCAATCGGGACCCCGACGAAGAGGGCAATGAACTCGAACCAAAGCTGGGTGCGGGGGCGCGTGGCGCTGGCTACTGACATGGGCGCCGATATGGTGTGAGGAGCGCGCCGTTCAACGGCGGCAAGGACGCGGCGGCGGACCGCCGCGCCCGTTCAGTCAAGTCTCAGGACGTGGGCTGTGTGGCGGGCGTGACGCGCAGCTCGACCCGGCGGTTGGCCGCACGCCCTTCGGGCGTATCGTTGGTGTCCACCGGCTCCAGCTCGCCCCGGCCGTACGCTGACAGACGCGCCTGGTTCACGCCGCGTGACGTCAGATAGCTCGAAACCGAGGACGCCCGGCGCTCGGAGAGAGCCTGATTGTACTGCTCCGATCCCTGCGAATCGGTATGGCCAATCACGTCGATGAAGCTCTCGGGATACTTCTGGAACGTCTGAGCGACCTGGTCGAGCGACGACTGGAACTGCGGCTGGATCGTCGCCGAATCGGTCGCGAAGGTGATCGAAGAGGGCAGGCTGACGAGCAGCTGATCGCCCTGGCGTTCGACTTCGGCGCCCGTTCCGGCGAGGTTGTTGCGCAGGTCGCGCTCCTGCTGGTCCAGGTATTGGCCGACCGCGGCACCTGCAAGCAGGCCGATGCCGGCCCCGACCAGCGCGTTACGCCGGTCATCGCCGCCAACCAGCGTGCCCAGTGCAGCACCCGTAGCCGCGCCTAGACCGGCGCCAACGGCGGTTCTCTGGTTGTCCTGAACGGTCTGACAGCCAACAAGCGCCACGCAGCATGTTGCGGCAAAGAGAGTTTTCTTGATCATTTTGTCCTCCAGTTTTGCAGCTATTTGTCATTCTGATATTCAGTATGGCATGTATTGCTGCGCCTGTGAAGCCATAAGGCTCACCGGCGGACAAACGATCAGAACGCGTAGTTCAAGCGCCGAGCGCGTCGAAAATCGGTGCCCACTGTGCTTTCAGAGGATCAAGGGTCTTCAAAGGTCGGTCGAAAATCGACCTTCCCTGACTGGCCAGATCGGCGTAGGCGCTGCGTTCGCTCAGCCAGGCAAGCGGGACGCGTCCCAGGTCGTCGAGAAAGTAGTCCATCCGCTCTGCCAGTCGTGAACGCGCCTTGATGCGGTTGGCGATCAGATGGATCTGGACCTTGCCCTTGCGGACGCGCTTGAGCTCCTCGATCTCCTCCAAGAAGCCCTTTGTGGCGTCCTCATCGAAGATCGAGGGCTGAACCGGCGTGAGGACAGCCTTTGCCGCGGCAATCAGCGCTTCGGCCCGCGAATCCTTCAGCGAGCCCGGCGCATCGATGATCAGCCAGTCCAGCCGCTTGGGGTGTTCACCGATATCGGCCGTCTTCGTCCAGTCGATCCCGCGGATCTGCGGAACCGTCTCAGGACGACGATCCAGCCACACAAGGGACGATCGTTGGCGGTCCGCGTCCGCAAGTGCGACCCGCTGCCCCTGATGGGCCAGGGCTGCCGCCAGATTGACGGCGACGATGGATTTGCCGACGCCGCCCTTGCGGTTTGCCACCAACACCGTGCGCATTCTGCCTCTCCTTGTCTCGATTGACGTCACTCTAACGAACCCGTTGCCGTAATGAAGCGGCTTTCACGCGATTTTCGGGCGACAGACCGTCAGATTGCCGTTAAGAGGCCCGCCATGCGTACGATCACGAAGACCGAGGATCTCTCCCGGATCTGCCTCGAGTTTGCCGAAAGCCCCTATGTCACCGTCGATACGGAGTTCATCCGTGAGCGGACATATTGGTCACAGCTATGTTTGTTTCAGCTCGCTCGGCCCGGCGGCGACGGCGATGACGATGCCGTGCTGATCGATCCGCTTGCCGAGGGCCTCGACCTCAAGCCGCTTTGGGACCTTATGGCCGACGACTCGGTCGTGAAGGTCTTCCATGCGGCGCGCCAGGATGTCGAAATCATCTGGCATCAGGGGGGCGTCATGCCGACGCCGCTTTACGACACGCAGGTGGCGGCGATGGTATGCGGTCACGGCGAGCAGGTGGGCTACGAGACGTTGGCCCGGAAGGTCGCGCGCGCCGAAATCGACAAGTCCTCGCGTTTCACCGATTGGGCGCGCAGACCGCTTACGCCCAAACAGCAAGCGTATGCGCTGGCGGACGTGACGCATTTGCGGGTGATCTACGAGAAGCTGAACGAGCGGATTGTTCAGGCGGGCCGGGCCCATTGGGTGGCCGAAGAGATGGCCGTTCTGGTCGACCCCGGAACCTACGACACGTCCCCCGAGAACGCCTGGAAGCGGATCAAGGCCCGCACCCACAAGCCACGGATGCTGGCGGTGGTCAGGGCGCTGGCAGGTTGGCGCGAAGCGACGGCCCAGGCGCGGGATGTGCCGCGGGGGCGGGTGATGCGCGACGATGCGCTGCTCGAGATTGCGACCGCTCAGCCGAAATCGGTCGAGGACCTCTCGAAGCTGCGCCTCGTCCAGCGCGAGGCTCGGAAGACCGAGGTTGCAGCCGAGATTCTGGCGGCGGTGCAAGCCGGATTGGCTGTCCCGCGCGACGAATGCCCGGAGGTCCCGGTCCCGCCGCGGCGTCGGGAAGGGTCAGTTGCAATCGCCGAATTGCTGAAAGTGTTCCTGAAGGCTCGCGCCGAGGAGATCGATGTCGCCCCGCGCCTCATCGCGCCGACATCGGACATCGAAGCACTGGCGGGCGAGGATGATCCGGACATCGCACTGCTCAAGGGATGGCGCCTCGAGGTTTTTGGCGAGGACGCACTGCGCGTCAAACGTGGCGAAGTTGGCCTGGTCGCTCAGCCCGGTGGGGTTCGGGTGGTCGAGGTGGCGCAGACGTCGGCGAGCGAGTAGAGCGCTTACTCTTCGGGCGGGCTTGTAGCGTCAAAGTCGACCTGCACGCCGCCCCGAATGGCCATGACTCGCAGCCCCCTTGCCCCCTGAAGCTGGTCCGTGACGACCGGCAAGTCGGCCCGCAACTGCCTGGCCTGCAAGGTGCCGATCGGCAGGTTCAGCGCGGGATCCGGTTCCATCGCCACAAAATCGAACTCGATATAGCCGTCTGCACTGGGGGCGCCGCCCCGGCGGGCCCGCAGCGATGGGGACGCATAGCCGATCCCCTGCGCTGTCCCGAACGCCGTGATCAGAAAGCCGTCTCTTGTCCGCCCCAACTCGACCGCGCGGACCGCCATGATCGGCACCCGGATCAGGAGCGCCCGCTGGCGCTCCGCTTCCAGGGCGCGTTCTCTGGTACTGGGCTCTCCCCACAGCGTGCCGACATCGGCTGTGACATCTTCCGTCTCGCCACACGACCCCACGACCGCAAGGATCGCGACGGCGCCGGTGATCCGGACTAAACGCTTGGCCATGGTCCTCAAGCTCCCTCCCATATTGCCCTCGTCATAGCTGCGTGCATGGCAAAGGAAAAGCCTCGGTCGCGTAGCGACCCGGGATGGGCTGGACGTGGCTCGCCAAGACGCCTAGATCGCTGCAGACACCCGGAGGAGCATATGCCGCGTACAGAAGCTTTCGACGACATCGCCGCGAACTTCGACTTCCTGGACGACTGGGAAGACCGGTACCGCTATGTCATCGAGCTGGGCAAGAACATGCCCGAGCTTGAGGAGGTCCGGCGCACGCCGGCCACAAAGGTCGACGGATGTGCGAGCCAGGTCTGGCTGGTGCCGGAGGTTCGTGACGGCGCCGATGGACCTGTCCTGCATTTCGAGGGCGACTCGGATGCCATGATCGTGCGCGGGCTGATCGCGGTTCTGATCGCGCTGGTCTCGGGCCAGCGGCTGGCGGACATCCGTGAGATGGACATCCCTGCCGAGCTTGCGGCGCTGGAGCTTGATCAGGCGCTCTCGGCGCAACGGTCGAACGGGCTTAGGGCAATGGTCACCCGTATCGAGGACATTGCCGGATCGTCGCAAGCGGCGTAAGGCTACCGCACCTGCGAAAGGATCACCCATGACCAATGCCCTGACTTCCCTGCTGGAGACCCGTGACTGGCTGATGCTGGATGGTGCGACCGGGACCAATCTTTTCGCGATGGGTTTGATGTCCGGGGATGCGCCCGAGCTCTGGAACGTCGAGGCTCCCGACAAGATCCGGGCGCTGCACGATGGATTCATCGGTGCGGGCTCGGATGTGATTTTGACAAATTCGTTCGGGGGGTCACGATACCGGCTGAAGCTGCACGAGGCGCAGGACCGGGTCTATGAGCTCAACAAGATCGCGGCGGAGCTGGCGCGGGAATGTGCTGACAAGGCGGATCGCCCCGTGATCGTCGCGGGCTCGGTCGGACCGACGGGCGAGATCATGCAGCCGGTCGGCTCGCTCAGCCACGAGGACGCTGTTGATGCGTTCCGCGAGCAGATTCGCGGCCTCGTCGATGGGGGCGCCGATGTGATCTGGGCCGAGACGATTTCGTCGGAGGAAGAGTTTCGCGCTGTTGCCGAGGCGGCATCGGCGGAGGCAGCACCTTTTTGCGGAACCCTTAGCTTCGATACCGCGGGTCGCACGATGATGGGGGTGACGTCTGGTGGTTTTGCGGGCATCGCCGGCAGCCTCGAGGACAAACCGCTCGCCGTCGGTGCGAACTGCGGGACGGGCGCGCCCGATCTTCTGCGCACGGTCCTAGGTATTTCTGCGGCCGATCCCGATGCGGTCGTGATCGCAAAAGCCAATGCCGGGATCCCCAAGTACGTTGACGGCAAGATAGAATACGACGGCACGCCCGAGTTGATGGCACGCTATGCGACCATGGCCCGCGATTCCGGCGCGCGCCTGATCGGTGGCTGCTGCGGTACCAAGCCCGAGCATCTGGTCGCAATGCGGGCAGCCCTCGAGGCTCATCGCCCGAACCGCCGACCCTCGCTCGATGAGATCAAATCCGAGATTGGCGGGTTTTCTTCCGAGCTTGATGGCATGGAAGAGGGCGGCGCGCCCGAAGGCCGGGCAGGCAGGGGACGTCGTGGCCGGCGCCGCGAGTGAGCGCCACTGACGTAACGGCTTTAATGTTCAGGTAACTAAGTTGACAGCTGTCAACTTTTTTTCGCCAATGGTTTCAGGCGGTTGAGATAGGCCATCGCACCGCCCGACAACGCGCCCAGCAGATGTGCCTCCCACGAGATCTGGCGGTCGCTGTCCGGTAGAACACCCCAGAACAGCCCACCATAGAGGATAATGACCACCACAGCGCCAATGATGGCGCGCGGGCTGCGCTCGAACGCACCGAGCGCGAGGATGAACCCGACCCAGCCGAAGACGAGGCCCGACGCACCGACCACGATTCCAGATCGTGCGAACAGCCAGACGGCCACCCCCGACAGCAGGACGATCGCGATGGTTGCGGTCCAGAACCGCCGGGGTGCTACCACGATCCCGATGGCCCCGAGAATCGCCAGCGGTACGGTGTTTGCCAGCGCATGCGCGATCCCGGAGTGCAGCAATGGCATGGTGGGGATACCGATCAGGCCTGAGAGGTTTCGAGGCTCGAGCCCGAACCAGAGGTTCAAACGATGACCCAGCAGCGTATTGACCAGCTCTATTCCCCAGATTGCCACGATCAGCACGAAGATCGGACGCATCTTGTGGATAAATCCAGCCTGTTTCATGGCTCAGTGGTGGCTGATCCGGGCATAGGCGGTCAAGCGCCGAAGGAAACGGCTGATTCATCTCCCGTCGGTAACTGACTGCTTTGCGACGAATTTGGTGGCGATTGGCGCTTGACGCCACGATATGCAGAATCGACTGAGCGGAAACGCGAAAAGGGAGCAGCGCGGATGTCCGACGAGGAAGAAGACATCGTCCTCAGCGAGTTGGATGATGATGAGCTTGTGCAGCAGATGCACGATGACCTCTACGATGGCCTCAAGGAGGAGATCGAGGAAGGCGTCAATATTCTGCTGGGGCGTGGCTGGACACCCTACGATGTGCTCACCAAGGCCCTTGTTGAAGGGATGCGCATCGTCGGTATCGACTTCCGCGACGGCATTCTTTTCGTGCCGGAGGTCTTGCTGGCCGCCAACGCGATGAAGGGAGGCATGTTCATCCTCCGCCCGTTGCTGGCGGAAACCGGCGCGCAGAAGATGGGCACGATGGTGATCGGGACCGTGAAGGGCGACATCCATGATATCGGCAAGAACCTTGTCGGGATGATGATGGAAGGTGCCGGCTTTGACGTCTACGACATCGGCATCAACAACAACCCGGTCGAGAACTATCTCGAGAAGCTCGAGGAAGTGGATGCCGATATCCTGGGGATGTCGGCGCTGCTGACCACCACGATGCCGTATATGAAAGTCGTGATCGACGCGCTGGCCGAGAAGGGTATCCGCGATGATTATGTCGTTCTTGTCGGCGGCGCGCCGCTGAATGACGAGTTCGGCAAGGCCATCGGTGCCGACGCCTATTGCCGTGATGCGGCCGTGGCGGTCGAGACGGCCAAGGAATTCATGACCCGCAAGCACAATCAGTTGGCGGCGGGCTGACAGCGGCCGGAGGCGGGGTAAACGGCCGTTTACCCCGAAGCGACGCCGCAGGGCGGTGGCGATCGTCAACCCCGGAGGCCGTACATGACGCTGAACGATACCGCGTTGACCGAAGACGGGCTCGACCTCGGTCGCAGCGCAGCGCCAGACAGGGTCTTGTTGATTGCCTGTGGCGCACTTGCGCGAGAGATCCTGGCAATCCGGGATCTGAACGGATGGGATCATCTCGATCTCGTTTGCCTACCGGCCAAACTTCACAACCGCCCCGAAAAGATCCCTGATGCCGTGCGCGACCGGATACGTCGCGGTCGGGCTGACGGCTACGCCACCGTCGTCGTCGTCTACGCGGACTGCGGGACGGGTGGTCTGCTCGACACCGTCTGCGCGCAAGAGGGCGTGGCGCGGATCGACGGACCGCACTGCTACAGCTTCTTCGAGGGCAATGAGGTTTTCGCCGCGCACGACGACGAGATCACAGCCTTCTACCTGACGGACTTTCTGGCCCGACAGTTCGACACGCTGATCTGGAAGGGCATGGGCTTCGACCGGCATCCCGAACTGGTCACGATGATGTTCGGGAATTACGAAAAGGTCGTCTATTTGGCCCAGACGGACGATCCGGAGCTTGAGGCACGCGCCCGTGCCGGCGCGGCGAAACTGGGCCTGGCGTTCGAGAAGCGGCAAACGGGCTATGGCGATCTGCCGGCCTTTCTGGCCAGCACGGCTCCCCCCACCGCTTAGAGCCCCAAGAGGCTCAGTCCTTGACGAGACGCAAGTGCCCGCGGGTCCGGGTCGGCTCGACGTCTTCCTTTTCCTTGGTGCGTCCGCCTTCGATTGCCGTGAACGGCTTGGCTGGCGCATCGGCCATCGGCGTGGGTTTGGGCGTACGCGCCGGGCTGGCCTCGAAGTTTGCCCGCTCTTCCTGAAATCCGCTCAGAGGCGTCGGCAGGTTCATGTCGCGGACGCTGGCGTTGATCGGATCGACGCTCATCTGCTCGATCCGGAACCTTAGCGGCGTGCTGCGTCCCGAGCGCTTCGGCGACGTGATCGGGTGCAGACAGCCAATGACCCGGTCGATCATGCCGAAGTCCGAGCGCAGGGGCAGGAGGTTGATCTCCCAGACCTGGTCCTTGTCGTTGGTGTCACGCAGACGGGCGTAGCCGGCGCCTGGATCTTCCAGCGCTTCGTTGATCAGAGCGGTGAAGCTCTCGCGAGAGCTTGTCGACATAATGGCCCGTGCGTTCATACCGCGCAGCTCCATCCCGAAGGCGTCGACGATCGCGGTGCCAGCGAGGCGGAAGCGAATGTTCCCGCGCCCGAGGTTTTCCAGAATGAATAGGTTTCGCGCGTCGCATTCCATATCGCGCGGATCTATGTCCGAACGCATGGGCGTCGTGCGGCCGGCGCGTAGCCGGTTCCAGTAGTTATAGAGCGACCTGAGCTCGGAATGAATCATGTCTTGCGTACGTTCCAGCCGGTATGCCGAAAGCTCCACGTGATCTTGCGGTGCGAAATCGTCGCCGTCCATCCCAATTACTCCTTTTGCACTCACTCTGTCGACACGGTGGATCGCCGCGTCTCACCGGGAGCACCGCAAAGTTCGTGCCAGTTCCCCGCGCATCAGGAAATTAGTCGTTCGATCGCTACCCGGATTGTCCCGGTAATGCGTAGAACGTGAGGACTTGCGCGGACCGTCGGAGGGCGGGAAACAAGAGCGGGACTGGAGCGGTGAGGAGACCCTAGTGAGTGATCGAAATGGCCTACTGCTAGTGCTCTCGTCGCCGTCCGGCGCCGGCAAGACAACGCTGACCAGATTGCTGCTCGAGCGGGACCCGGCGTTCGAGCTCTCCGTGTCTGCCACAACCCGTCCGCCGCGGCCCGCCGAGGTTGAGGGGAGGGACTACTTTTTTGTTTCAGATCAACGGTTTGCGGAGATGGTCGCTGGTAGTGAGCTGCTTGAGCACGCCGACGTCTTCGACCATCGCTATGGCACCCCGCGCTCCCCGATCGAAGACGTCATCGGACAGGGACGTGATGTTCTCTTGGACGTCGACTGGCAGGGTGCCCAACAGATCAAGCTTTCGCCCCTTGGCCGCTCGGTCGTCTCGGTATTCATTTTGCCCCCTTCGATAGGAGCTCTGGCCGCACGACTGGTCTCGCGTGGACAGGACAGCAAAAAAGTTATCGCGGGGCGCATGGCCAAGGCGCAAGCCGAGATCGCTCACTGGGCCGAATACGACTACGTCCTAATAAACGACAATTTGGACACGTGTTTTGTTCAAATTGAGACGATTGTCTCGGCCGAGCGTCTGCGGCTCGCCCGACTTCCCGGTATGCGTGGCTTCGTGGAAGGGCTGAATGCCGAGTTTGACGAGAGGAGACGTGATGGCGATCTATGAGTTGGACGGGCACGCGCCCGAGTTGCCGCCGGCGGGGCGGTACTACATCGCGCCCGGTGCTCGGGTCATCGGCCGGGTCACCCTGGAGGAGGACACAAGCATCTGGTTCAATGCGGTGCTGCGGGCCGACAATGAACCGATCCGCATCGGCCGCGGCTCGAACGTGCAGGACGGCTGTGTCTTCCACGTCGATCCGGGATTTCCGTTGACGGTCGGGGCGGACGTGACCGTGGGCCACATGGCCTTGTTGCACGGCTGCACGGTTGGCGACGGCACACTTGTCGGTATGGGGGCGGTGGTCCTGAACGGTGCCAGGATTGGCCGCGAGTGCGTGATAGGCGCCAATGCCCTGATCACCGAAGGCAAGGAGATCCCCGACCGGAGCCTTGTGATGGGGCAGCCCGGCAAGGTGATCCGGACGCTTGACGATGCTGCGTCCGCCCAGATGCGGCGGGGCGCGGTCAACTACCGCAACCGGCAGGCTCAGTACCTCAACGGCCTCAGGGAGATCGATGGCGCCTAGCGCCGCCCGGGGTTCATGCGACGCTGATCGTCGTGCGGGATGGCGCGCGTTGCACGCTGATCTGGCGGCCCATCGCCTTGGAGGAGGCGCGGGCCATGGCGAACTCGATGCTGCGCGGGGTCACATCCACGTGGTCCGAGGCCAGGAGTTCCAACCGCTCCGCCGCATCCGTGGCGCCGTCGCCGTTCAACGTCACGGCCATCGGAAACGTGTCCGCCCGATCGAGTGAGACCTCGATCATACCCGACATGCCCGCGATCGCGCGCACGCACAGAAGAAGCTGGCAGAGAAGCCGTGCCTCGGGCCGCGCCAGGGGAGGTCCATCGATTGCGGCCTGCCAGTTGACGGTGATGCGCGGCGTCGTGATCATCCCCTCTGTCCGGGCGATCAGGGCATCGCGCGCGATCCGCTCACCGTCTGCGGCGGCTGTGCCGAACGCGAGCCGATAGAACTGCAGAAGGCCGGAGGCACGCTCGGCGCTCTGGCTGATCATGCCGAACTCGTCGTCCAGTCCACCGGCCCCAATCTCGCGAATGAGGTCGATGCCGTTCACGACGGCGCCGACTGGACTCACTAGGTCGTGGCAGATGCGCGCCGATATGACGGCGGCCAGGTCTGACGATGTCTCTTTATCGGAATGCATGATGGTAGTTCGCAGTGTGCGCCTCGTCTACTGTCTGAAGATGATATACGGATTCGAAGTCGGGGCCCTGGTGCGACTGCCTGCCGAGCCCACATGGGGCCTGGGACAGGTCCAGTCGATCGTCGGAGATAGAATCACTGTCAACTTCGAACACCAGGGAAAGATCACTCTTGTGGGCGCCAACATTGCTCTAGAACTTATTGCGTCGGACGAGCTCTAGCTAATGCAACCGCAAGTGTAGCGCGACACTTCTCTCAAATGGTTAACAGGCAATAAACACCGGGCTAACTGGTTGCGCCAGGCCAATATTACACCTAGTGTCCGCGCCGATCACGCAGGCGTCTTGGGCACTTCAGCCTCCGCTGCGTCGAGCTGAGGGAACACCGGTCCATGCGAATCGAAGCCGGGCGCTTCACCGTCAGACTGGCCGAGTGCGAGGCCGACGTGGCCGCGGCACAACGCCTGCGATACCGCGTGTTCGTCGAAGAGATGGGCGCTGCGCCGGCCGCTGAAGACGTGTCTCTTCGCCGTGAACGTGACCGCTTTGACCCCTATTTCGAGCATTTGCTGCTGATCGACAATGAAACCGAGGATCCTGACATCGAGAACGGTGTCGTCGGCGTCTATCGCCTGATGCGCGGGGATCGGGCGCGAGACGGCATCGGATTCTATGGGCAGGGCGAGTACGATCTCACCAAGCTGGTCAACTATCCGCGAAACACGGTCGAACTTGGTCGCTCGTGTGTTGACCTCGAACACCGGGGCGGGGCAGGGATGCACCTGCTGTGGACGGGGCTGGGCGAATATGTCGCAAAGCATGAGATCGCGATCCTCTTTGGAGTCGCCAGCTTTCACGGCGCCGACCCGCAACCCCTGGCGCAGGCCTTGAGCTATCTCCACCACAATCACCTCGCCCCGCCCGATCTTCGCGTCCGCGCCGTTGATACGGCCTTCGAGCGTATGGATATTCTGCCGGCGGACGAGGTTGTTCGCACCGAAGCTCTTCGCCAGATCCCGGCGCTGATCAAGGCCTATATACGCCTTGGCGGATTCGTGGGCGAGGGCGCCTTCGTCGATCATGACTTCAACACCGTGGATGTCTGTCTGTTGATGGATACCTCGCGAATGGTCCAACGCTACCGGTCATTCTACCAGCGAAAGCGGGGGGGCTCGGTCGATAGGATCCTCGGCTGAGCCCATGATGGGGGCGCGATGAGCACCTGGACTGCTGAAGATCCGCCGGTTCTTGCCCCGCCGCCGACGATTGGGAAGGTTGTGGGCAGCCTTCGCGTTGCAAGCGTGGTCGCCATCACGCTGGTGGCTGTGGGGCTGTTCCTGCTGGGACGTGGTATGCGCGCGGTGCTGGGCCGCTGGGTGACGTTCCACTTCGGGGTCGCCTGGGTCTGGTCACGGATTTGCCTGTGGCTCTTCGGGGTGCGCCTGGTGGTGCACGGACGACCTGTCACGAGCGGGGCACTGGTGGCCAACCATTCCTCATGGCTGGACATCCTGGCGCTTCGGTCCGTGAAGCTCCTCTACTTCGTCTCGAAAGCCGAGGTTGCCGACTGGCCCGGGGTCGGTTTCATCACCCGGATCACGGGGACGGTCTTCATCGAGCGCCGCCGAAGCCAGGCCAAGGAGCAGGAACGGGTTCTGCGCGAGCGGATTGCCGCTGATCAGCGGCTTTGCTTCTTCCCGGAAGGCACTTCCACCGATGGTCTGCGGGTGCTCCCGTTCAAGAGCTCCCTCTTCTCTGCGTTCTTCGAGGACGGCGCCGGCGCGGACATCGCGATCCAACCGGTGACGGTGCGCTACTCGGTGCCAGATGGTCCATTGGAACTGCCGCGCAATTTCTATGGTTGGTGGGGCGATATGGGGTTCGAGGCCCATATCTGGGACGTGGTCACCCGTTCATTTGGCGGCAAGGTCGATGTGATCTTCCATCCGCCTGTCTCGGCCGCCGAGTTCGAGGATCGAAAGCGGCTTGCGGAACACTGCTTCAGGACCGTCGCCGCCGGGATGGCCGTTGACGGGGCAGAGGCCCAGAAGCCGGAGAAGGAGTTGACCGATGGTTGATCCTGTCAGCGATCAGAGCGAGCTGCCCCGGAGCGTCGTGACGCCGGAGATCACGCTCGCGCTTCCGCCGGAGCTGGAGTTCACCGAAGCTGAAAGCCTGGCGGACTGGCTCCGTGAGAACGCGGTCGAGGAGGTCGAGTGCGTGACGCCCGACTTCGCCGGCATCGGGCGCGGCAAGGTGATGCCGGCCTCGAAGTTTTCTCAGTTTCAGCCGGTCTACCTGCCGACGTCGCTGTTCTTTCTGACGATCACGGGGGGCTATCCGGATATCAGTTACCTCAAGGGCTACGATACCGATGCCGACCTGATGCTGCGGCCGGATGTGTCGACCACCCGGGCCGTTCCCTGGGCGTCCGACCGGTCGGTCCAGGTGATCCACGATGTCTGCGACCGCCAGGGCAGGTTGATCGAGTTCGCACCCCGGTCGGTCTTGCGCCGCGTGCTCGCGCTCTACGAGAAGCAGGGCTGGCAACCTATCGTGGCACCGGAGCTGGAATTCTACCTGACAAAACCGAACACCGACCCGGACTACCCTCTGGAGCCCCCTGTCGGACGCTCCGGCCGCGTCGGGGCGAAATCTCAGGCCTATTCGATCGCGGCCACGGACGAATACGATAGCGTGCTGGAACACATCTACGACTATGCCGCTGCTCAGGGCCTGGAGATCGACACGATTATCCAGGAAGCAGGGGCGGCGCAGCTTGAGATTAACCTCCGGCATGGTCTGCCGCTGGAGCTTGCCGATCAGGTGTTCTTGTTCAAGCGCATGATCCGCGAGGCGGCGCTCAGATGTGGCTGCTACGCGACGTTCATGGCCAAGCCGATGGAGGAGCAGCCGGGGTCGGCCATGCATATCCACCAGTCGGTCGTCGACATCGACACCGGCCAGAGCCTGTTCTCCACCGCCTCCGGTGGGCCGTCCGATGCCTTCCTGCACTTCATCGGGGGTCAGCAGACCTACTTTCGCGCAGCGACACCCTTGGTCGCGCCCTATGTGAACTCGTATCGTCGGCTGGTGCCGCACCTGACGGCGCCGATCAATCTGGACTGGGGCCAGGACAACCGGACCACCGGTCTCAGGGTGCCGATCTCCCCGCCCGAAGCACGGCGGGTCGAGAACCGGGTCGTGGGTGCGGACGCAAACCCCTACCTTGCCATCGCCGCCTGCCTCGCAACCGGCTATCTGGGAATGATGCGCAAGATCCAACCGCGCGACGAGGTGAAGTCCGACAGCTACGACCGTCCGCGCGAGCTACCATTCGGGTTGTTGGAAGCGCTGGAGGAGTTCTCCGAGGCGGGAGATCTGCGCGAAGTCTTGGGGGCAAGCTTCTGCCAACTCTACAGTGCCGTGAAACAACAGGAGTATGCCGAGTTCATGCGGGTGATCAGCCCGTGGGAACGCGAGCACCTTCTGCTGAACGTCTAGTCGAGCATGTTTGCGAAGGTTTCGAATTCCGCAACAGGATTGGCGGACTGCCAGAGCCGAACATCGGGGACGAAGAAATCAACGAAGTCCTTAAGGCGCTCCGCGTCGGTTGCTGTGACTCCCCCTTCGGCGACGACAGGCGTTTCGATCATCTCCGCCCACCAGTGGAAGAGCTCGTCCTCGGCCCGCGCATCGTCCCCCAGCAAGCCTGTGTCGCCGACAGGGCCAAGGCTGACGTAGTCCGCACCTGCCTCGGCCATGACCATCCCCTGATGTCGTGACGCACTGGCATACCCGCCAACGATCCGGTCTGGCCCCAGCTTCTTGCGCGCGTCGCGTACGGGCATCCTTGAGGTGCCAAGGTGCACACCGTCGAGGCCCAACGCCTCGACCAACCGCAGATGGTCAGCCACGACGAGCGCCACGTCTGCGTCATGGCAAGGACCGATCAGATAGTTCGCGGCACGAGTCCAGTCTTCTTCCGCAGCTGCGCCCAGATCCAGCCGTACGCAGGCCACAGGTACTGCGGCCAAGACCGAAGTCAGCGGACCGGCGAAGGCCTCCGGATCGAACTGTTGCGGTGTCGCGAGGTAGAGGCGGGGAGCTGTTTCGGGCATCGCGGAACTCGTCGTCTGCTTTCCCCGCGCGTAGCACCCGTGGCGGGGCCGCGCCAGTCCCTTAGCGTGGTGTTGGTCGCCAGTCGGGTGGCGCCATCTCGAACCCCGCGAACTCGAACCCCGGTGACACGGTACAGCCAACCAGCGTCCATGCACCCATCGACGTTGCCGTTTGCCACCAGCCTGTGGGCACGATCCGCTGGGGCCGCTGCCCCGCCGCGATCTCTGGACCCAGCAACATCGCCTCGGCGTCATGGCCGTTGGGTGACAGGGTCAGGGACAGGGGCCCGCCCGCGTACCAGTGCCAGATCTCGGTCGCATCGACGCGGTGCCAGTGGCTGACGTCGCCTGCTTCGAGCAGATAGTAGATCGCCGTTCCGGCCGCACGAGTGCCATCCGACGCCTCCGCCCGCCATGTCTCGGCGTACCATCCCCCCTCGGGGTGCGGCTGCAGGCCAAGGGTTGCAATAAGGTGTTTTGCTGTTGTCATGGGGATCTTCTGCCGGGCATTGCGGCGCAGGTAAAGGCTTGCCGGATCGCCGGGGATGATTGAGCATTCCGCGATGGAAGACCCGTTCAATCTTCAGCGCTTCGTCGACGCCCAGGAGCCAGTCTTCGATGCCGTGTTGGCCGAGCTGAAGGCGCGCCGAAAAGAGAGCCACTGGATGTGGTTCATCTTCCCTCAGCTGCGCCACCTGGGGCGATCGGAGCGTGCGCTGTTCTATGGACTGGCCGGGGCCCGTGAGGCGATGGCCTACCTCGCGCATCCGCTCCTGGGCCCGCGCTTGCTGACTTGTACGGAGCTGATGTTGGCTGCCAGACCGCGCAGTGCGTTCGAGGTGCTGGGTTCCCCAGACGATCTGAAGTTTCGCTCCTGCTTGACGCTGTTTGCGGCACAGCCGGAAGCTCCATCCGTCTTTTCGGAGGCTGTTCGGGCGTTCTTCGAAGAGCCAGATGTAGCAACAATTCAATATCTTAAGGATAAGTATTAAGCATCTCTATGAACCTGGTTTGAACGTCTGCCGTGCTATTCCGCCGACATGAGCAAGCATCCAAATCATGGACGCCTTCTGGCTTCCCCCCGCCTCATTCTTACCCGGCGGCAGTTGTTGACCGGGATCGGATCGAGCGCCGCGTTCTTCGGCCTGGGCCTGATCACCCCTACGGACGCACTGACGTTGCGTGCGGCGCGATACCGCCCGCCCCCGGTTGGCAGCACATGGGAGTACACGGAGACGTCCGGTCGGATCGAACGAGTCGAGCGGATCGAGGACGGAGCCTGGTTGTCGTGGAACGTCGTGCGGACGATCCGGGAGGCAGAAGACGAGGAACTTCACGTAAGATCGTACAACATCATCAGCGGCAACTGGATGGTCTCGTTCGACGCGGAGCGAGGTCCCATCTATGCAGCCGATCCCGATGACCGCCGGTACCGCTGGCCGATCTCGGCAGGTGGTTTCTGGCGATCGGAGTATATGTTCCGCGATTACCGCAAAGACCGTCGCTTCAAGACCAAGGTTGCGTGGAGCGTACTAGGGTTCGAACTCGTGGACACACCCTTTGGCGTTCAGCGAACGATCAGAATGCGCTCGAAGGGCAAGAAGACGGCGACCGAGATCTGGTTTGCCTTCGACATGGGGCTGCGGTTGCGTCAAACCAAGTATGACGGCAACGAGATGATTGCCGACAAATGGTTGTCTGCCGTTGATCGCGCCCCGGATGGGGGGCGCGAGCCGCGGTTGCCGCCGTGGGAGGAAGCCGAAGCCAAGGAGAGCTAGGGCCAGTCCCTCCGTCAGGCCTTGCCCTTGTAGATGTCGATCAGCTTGTTCAGCATATCGATGGCCTCGGACCGTGGGCGCTGGAACGTGTTCCGGCCGATGATCGATCCGTTTCCGCCACCATCGCGGATGGCGCGTGCATCATCATAGACCGAGTCGGTGCCCTTTTTCGACCCGCCTGAGAAGACGATGATCCGTCGGCCGTTGAAGGCCGACTTGACGCAGTCCGCGACGCGGGCCGCCTGCGTCGAGATGTCGATGCCCTCGTCCTCGTAAACCTTCTTGGCTTCTTTCAGCATCAGGTGATCGGTCGAGAGCTTCACCTTGATTACGTGCGCGCCCAGAAGTGCCGCGATATGCGCCGCGTAGGCGGCCACATCGATGGCGGTCTCACCGTCCTTGCTCACCGCCTCGCCGCGCGGGTAGGACCAGATGACTGTCGCGATGCCGCATGCGGCTGCTTCGCGGCGCATCTCGGTGATTTCCTCGAACATATCCAGTGCCATGTCCGAACCCGGGTAGATCGTGAACCCGATCGCGGCACAGCCCAGGCGCAGCGCGTCGTCGACAGAGGCCGTGACCGCCTGGTTCTTGCCAGCGGTGCCGGACATCAGCGAGTTCGCCGAATTCACTTTCAGGATCGTCGGGATCTGACCGGCAAACGTGTCCGCACCGGCCTCCAGCGGACCCAGCGGTGCAGCGTAGGCGTTGAGCCCCGCATCGATGGCCATCTGGTAGTGGTAATGAGGATCGTAGGCAGGAGGGTTCGGCGCGAAGCTCCGCGCCGGACCGTGCTCGAAGCCCTGGTCAACCGGGAGGATGATCATCTTGCCGGTGCCACCGAGCTTGCCCGTCATTAGCATGCGGCAGAGATTGCCCTTCACGCCGGGATTATCGGCCTCGTAGTTCGCAAGAATGTTCTTGACGGTCCTGGTCGCCTTCATCGGTCGGTACCCCATGAGCTGAATGACTTGCCGGGGGTTAGCCAACCTTGGGCAAAGGGGTCAAGGGGCAGGCGCGTGCACCTGCCCCGATAGGTGATTACTGAACGCGGGCTGCAATGGTGGCAGCGAGCCCGCCGGTCCACACCTTCAAGGCAATGCTAGATGCCTCATCGGCTTCGGCACGCCAGGCGGGGTCAGCACCAAAACGGCGGTCCAGACGTGCGCGGAGGCTGGAGGCCCCCTTGTCCCCGGCGGCGGCCGCGAGGGTGGCGAAGAAGTACGCTGCCGCGTAGCTGCGAGGCATGCCGCGACCGACGGCCGCGGCATGTGCCATCTGGCGTAAGGCCGAGATGTCCCCTTGCGCGATCGCGGCCTGAAGTGCGCTCTCCATCCCGGCGCCGTCCGGCCAAGCATTGCCCACTTCGTCCTGGATCGCGATGATCTCCGCGACGTCCAGGCTGCTCTCGGCGATATCGCCGATGCCAATTGCCCGGCCTTCTCCCCCAGCCATCCCGACGAGCGCGGCCGCGTAGGCTTCCGGTGCCGGTCCTGTCTGGACCAGCGCGTCGGCGATCAGCACGGCGGCTTCTCCGTTCCACGCATCCGCCATTGGGCGAAGGAGCGTCAGCGCATCGCCAATCGACCTAGGTGCGCCGACGCCCGTCATGAGCGCGCGCCCAGCGCTGAGTTTGTCCTCGTCGCTGAGACCATTGCCACCCGAGAGTGCCGCGTTGAGCACGTCGGGTTGGATCAGAGCCCGGTAGGACATTGGGGCGCCCGATACGACGGGTTCGAGGAGCGCGATCACATCGTCTGGCGAACTGAACGTGTCCGGACCCAGATAGATCCCACCCTCGGGCGCGGCCGTCACAACGATGCGGTTCTTCTCCTGGATGAACCGACCCAATTCGACCGACAGGTTCTCGGCGAAGGCCTGACTTTCTGGTGATCCGCCGAGCATCGGGCCGAGCATCCCCTGCACCATCTGCGGCAGCTGTGCCGGATCACCGACTTGCTGCGCGATCATGGGCTCGACGCGTTCCCAGAGGCCCCGGTTCTCGACTGAAACCTCCACCGAACCCAGGAAGGCCACCGGCTCGGGCTCGTCGCCGCCGTCCATGGGGAAGCGGAACCATAGGTAGTTGAACCCGGCCGTCACCTGAAGGTCGACCGCATCCTCGACCGCAGCCTGAAGGGTGATGTCGGCGGCGGAGCTGGGAAGGTCATAGGCGATGTCGATGGTCGCCGCCTCGGCTACGATACCTTCCTCATAGCCGAACATGGGCAGCATGCCGCCGACCTCGGGCTCGAAACAGGCGGCCGGGACCGTGAGGCCCGAGATCTCGATCGTGCTTCCAAGCGTCTCGAAGCTGATCGCACTGCCGGTCACGGCGCGATCCAGCGTGATCTCGCAGGCGTACTCCGTATCCCACGGGAACTCAGGGTAGATGATGACATCGGAGAGGACGAGGTTTCCCGTCCCCGGTTCCACCGAAAGCGATTCGTATGTGAGGTCGACAAAGCTTCGCGCGAGCAGGATCTGATAGTGTGCACTGATGCGCTGGAGGTTATTGAAGAGATCCTGGAAGGGATCGGCTTGTTCGGCGGCGACCGGTGCTCCGGCCATACCAAGACCAGCCGCGAGCAGCAGCAGTTTACTGAACTTCATCGGGTAACTCCCTCATTGTCGGCAGATGCAAGGCTAGCACGATTCGGCAGCCCTGCGTCTTCAGGTGTTGAGCGCTGAGGGTTGCCTGTCGGCCGGATGCAACGTGGCCCGGGGTGCCTCATTCGGACAGGGCGGCAACCCCGGGCAGGGTCTTGCCCTCGATCCATTCGAGAAATGCACCGCCGGCCGTCGATACATAGGAGAACCGCGCCGCCGCACCCGAGGCGTTCAGGGCCGCAACGGTATCTCCGCCGCCCGCCACGGTCAGGAGGGTGCCGGCCTCCGTCAGCTCGGCGGCTTTCAGCGCCGCGGCGTCGGTCGCCGTGTTGAACGGCTCGATCTCGAACGCGCCCAGGGGACCGTTCCACACGAGCGTCCTGGCGGTCTCGAACCGCGCGCAGATGTCCGCGACCGACTCAGGTCCGGTGTCGAGGATCATCGCATCAGGCGGGCAGGCGTCCGCGGCCACGACTTCTGACGGGGCGCCGGCGGCAAACTCCCGCGCGACGACGACATCTTTCGGCAGGACCAGTTCGCAGCCAGCCGCCTCGGCCTTGGCCATGATCTCGCGCGCAGTGTCGGCGAGATCATGCTCACATAGAGACTTGCCAACGTCGAGGCCCTGCGCAGCCAGGAAGGTATTCGCCATGCCCCCGCCGATGACGATCTGATCGACTTTGGCGATCAGGTTGCCCAGCAGTTCAAGCTTGGTCGAGACCTTGGCCCCCCCGACCACGGCAATGAACGGGCGTTCGGGCGCAGACAGAGCCTTCTCGAGCGCCTCCAGCTCCGCCTGCATCAATCGTCCGGCAACCGCAGGGATGAAATGCGCAATACCCTCCGTCGAGGCATGAGCCCGGTGCGCGGCCGAGAATGCATCGTTGACGTAGATCTCGCCATGCGCGGCAAGCTTGGCCGCGAAGTCGGGGTCGTTCGCTTCTTCTTCGGGATGAAAGCGCGTGTTCTCCAGTACGAGAACAGTGCCGGGCGTTTGATCGAAGATCGCGTTCTCGGCCATAGGGCCGATGCAATCCGGCGCGAAGCCCACACTCAGCTCGAGCACGTCGGACAAATCTGCGGTCAGACGGGCCAGTGTGAAGTCCGCGTTCACTTCGCCCTTCGGCCGCCCGAAATGGGCCAGCAACACCGGTCGTGCACCCTTCTCGATCAGCTCGATGAGGGTCGGTTTCACAGCTTCCATGCGGGTTGTGTCGGTCACACGACCGTCCTGCATAGGCACGTTGATATCGACGCGGACCAGCACGGTCTTGCCGGATACATCCACGTCATCGAGCGTTCTGAACGCCATTTCTGCCCCTCTCTCCCGATTTCTCCGCGTTATGGAGAACGGCTCAGAGGACTTCAAGGCGCGAAGTCCCTCCGAGCGGACGGCACCGACTCAGACGGGACGCCTGCCGCAGGCTGATCGCGACGGGGTCACGGATCCAGAAAACGGTGAACGGGCTGAAATCCCGGCGGCGGCGGCGATGATGTGGACACGTCCAGCTCTGCCACGAAGGTGTGCTCTTTCGGCAAGCCGCGCCCAAAGCCTTGGAAGTACTGGGTTTATGATTGGATTCCAGCCCGTACGACACGTGCCGAGGTGAAGCCGCGCCGTGCTACCTCACGCCACATCATCTCAAGCAGGGCGCGTCGTGCCACGGGTGTCAGGTCCTCCGGTGCTTCCCCGCCCGAAAGGGGCACGGCGGCGTGCAAGCGCTGGTCGGAGACTTGCATGAACCACGGTTCTCCGATGATGGGCTTCGCCTGTTCCGAGGAGGATGACGCGCAGGCGGACGTGGCCGCCAGCATCATCATGGCGACCCCCCATCTGTTCACGGCAGCCTTCCGACGCGACCCATTTGGTCGAGAGTGCTTTGGGCCTACAAGTTACAGCGCGCGTCATGCATCCGCTCGCCGAGGTGGTGCGGCGTCATTGTCTTCATCACATGCACGCACCGTCCGGATGGCTCGACAACACCTTGGTTCATCGGGAACCCGGCGCCACCCCAAACAACCGAACGGTTGACGTGAACGCTATCTGTCACAACAGCTTGCCCATCGCCACAGCGGTATCGGCCATGCGGTTCGAAAAGCCCCATTCGTTGTCGTACCAGCTGAGCACCGACACCATGGTTCCTTCGATCACCTTCGTCTGGTCGGCGTGAAAGACCGACGAATGCGGGTCGTGATTAAAGTCCATCGAGACCATCTTCATGTCGGTGTAGCCCAGGATGCCCTTCAGGGGGCCATTGCCCTCGGCAGCCGCTTTCACGGCCTCGTTGATCTCGTCGGGTGTCGTCTCCCGCGCCGCCACGAACTTGAGGTCGACGACCGACACGTTCGGCGTCGGCACGCGGATCGCGAAGCCGTCCAGCTTGCCGTTCAGTTCGGGCAGCACGAGTCCCACGGCCTTGGCCGCACCGGTCGACGTCGGGATCATGTTCATGGCGGCTGCGCGCGAGCGGTAGAGGTCCTTGTGCATCGTATCCAACGTCGGCTGATCGCCCGTGTAGCTGTGGATCGTGGTCATGATCCCGCGCTCGATCCCGACGGTGTCGTGCAGCACCTTCGCCACAGGCGACAGGCAGTTTGTGGTGCAGGACGCATTGGACACAACCATGTCCTCGGCCGTCAGACTGTCGTCATTGACACCGTAGACGATGGTCTTGTCGGCACCGCCAGCGGGTGCCGAGACCAGCACGCGCTTGGAGCCGTTCTCCAGGTGCATCGCCGCCTTTTCCTTGTCGGCGAAGATGCCCGTGCACTCCATCGCGATATCGACATCGCCCCAGGGCAGTTCCTTGGGATCCCGGATGGCGGTTACCTTGATCGGTCCGCGGCCGACATCGATCGTGTTACCGTCTACCATGACTTCGCCTGGAAAGCGGCCGTGCACCGAATCGTAGCGAAAGAGGTGCGCATTCGTCTCAACCGGGCCAAGATCGTTGATGGCTACAACCTCGATGTCGGTGCGCCCGGATTCGATGATTGCCCGCAACACGTTGCGCCCGATCCGTCCGAAACCGTTGATGCCAACCTTGACCGCCATCTTGCTTACTCCCGCTGCGTTGAAGAAGGGACACGCCCTGTCGCGCGCGCTTTAGCGAGGGTGGCTACAAAGATCAATCCGCCCGGCCTCCCAAAGCGCATCACGAATACGGATTCGGCGCTGACCCACAGAGTGCGACCGGGCTTTCACTCGACCCTTTGGCCACGGGGTTGAGTCGGAAGTTGCGCTCACTGACGGCCCGGAAATTCAAGAGCGGCTCCGTGCCTTGTCCCGTGCCGGGAGCGGTGTAGGATACCTGTTGATCCTGCCGGGAGCCGACCTGTGAAGCCAACTGTCACGCTAGACCACACAGTCATGCACGTGTCCGACTGGGACAGCGCGACCGCGTTCTGGCGTGACGTGATGGGTGCCGACATCGTCTCAACACCCCACGGTGCCGTCGTGTTTCGGTTTGCCAACGCCCAGTTGAACCTGCACGGGCCGGGTGCAATCGGCTCACCTGTCGCGCGGGTTCCGGTCCAGCCCGGAAACTCGGACCTGTGCTTCGAATGGCACGGTCCAATCGAGGACGCACAATCCCACCTCGCGACCCACGGCGTGGAGATCGAGCTTGGCCCGGTCAACCGTTTTGGCCTGAAGGGGCGGGGCACCAGCCTCTACTTCCGCGATCCCGATGGCACGCTCTGCGAGTTCATCTCCTACGTGGATGACGCGCCCTCCGGACAGAGCTAGCCTGCCGGAAACAGGGAGGGACCAACATGATCATCGTCTCCGGACATTTCACCTTCACCCCCGGCCATGACGATGCGATCCGCGTCGCTATGATCGACATGATGAACGAGAGCCAGAAGGAAGACGGTTGCCACCACTACCGGTTCTATCGCGACGTCGAAACGCCCGAGATCTACCATGTCTACGAGGAGTGGGAATCACATGACCATCTTGCCGCCCACGCCGCATCCGAGCACATGAAGGTCTTTCGCGCCGCGCTGGGTGAGATCGGTGTCCAGTCCCGCGAAGTCTTCAAGCGGGAGGGTGGCGAGCCCCTCAAGATTTGAGCAGCATAACCTAAGCGACGCCGTCTGGAATTGGCGTGTAGTTGAGACGCGTATGGTCGCCTTCGACCAGCGGCACTGGTTCGCGTCGATCGAGGGCGTATGTGTATGGGAATTTGTTCGGCCGCCCAAAGCGGCCAGGACAGGGTCGCCATCCGAGCCAAGCCTGCTCAGCAGTGGCGGGACAGCCCTCTCAGACTGTCCCGACCGTCGTCTTAGTCGGCGAGCTTGAGATTCGTTGCTGATTCGCGACCGTCGCGACCAGCTTCGATATCGAAGGTCACCTTCTGACCGTCATCTAGGCCCATGATGCCCGAGCGCTCAAGCGCCGTCGCGTGGACGAAGACATCTTTCGAGCCAGACTCGGGCTGAATGAAGCCGAAGCCCTTGGTAGCATTGAACCATTTTACGGTGCCGTTTGCCATTGTATCGTCTCCTAGAGTGTTGCGGCCCGCAAATCGCGGCCGCTGTGGCGCAGTCAGAGCAAGACCGAATGACTGAAGCCTTTTGAGGAGGAAACAGTGGATCGACAGAGATAACGTTGCAGCGCGTAGATGGCGTGTCTGGGCCTTGGAAGCAAGTGGCAAGCTTGCATGGTGGATTAAACCACGCGCAGCAGGTGCCGCTGGCGCCCGATTTTTGGTGGCAATTTGCCTCGTTCGTCCGGGTGTTTTCAGTCCTTGTAGTCTGGCTCCTTGCGGTCAAGAATCCGCTTGAGCGCGTCAAAGTGGTGCTGGGCGTTCGACTTGTCGCCGTACTTCGGGGCGCCCGGCCCGCGGAACGCATCATAGGTCTTCTCGATTACCGGTTCGGGCAACTCACGCAATTTCTCGCCCGTCCACATGGCGTAGATCTGCACCTGGGCGACCCGCTCGAGGTAGTAGAGGCGGTCATAGGCTTCGGCCACGTTCTTGCCGAGCGTGAGCGCCCCGTGATTCGCCATCATCAGGATCTGGTTTTTCCCGATCAGGGCGCCCAACCGGTCGCCTTCGGCCGGATCCAACCCCGGGCCATCATAGTGATCATCGTACCCGGTGCGCATCGCGATCGCCAACTCAGTCTGTCCGATCGGCTTGATGCGCTGGTCCTCGAGGCGTGTGAGCGCGCTCGCAAAGGGCATGTGCGTATGGAACACGGCACCGGCGTGAGCCACATCCCGATGGATGGGCGCATGAATGCAGTAGGCGGAGCGCTCGACGATACCGTCGCCGGTCTTTACTTCGCCATCGTAGCCGACTTCCATGAAGCAGCTTGCCGTCACCTCGGACCAGTGAGTGCCGAACGGAATCTGGTAGTAACGATCTTCATTGCCTGGCACGCGAAGCGTAAGGTGGTTGAAGATGCCTTCGTGCAGTCCGTGCATGACGGCGCATCTGTGCGCGGCGGCAAGGTCGACCCGCGCCTGCCACTGTTCTTCCGTGTGCCCCTGGATCTTGGTTTCGACGTTCATGGCGTGTCCTCCCTGTCTTCAAGGAGTGTCCGCCGATCTGCCGTCGAGGTCAAACACCTACCGGATGACATGCACGGCGCAGGCCGCGTGACGCACCACGCGCGCTGCGGTCGAGCCCAGGAAGTAGTCCGCAAGGCCCGGCCGGTGAGAGGCAATGACGATCAGATCGACCTCGTGCGCCCCGGCATAGTCCACCAGGGAAGTTCCTGGTGTTCCGTGGACCGCGTGGCAGGAGGCGTGGACATGATGCTGCTCGGCGAGCGTGGTCAGCTGTTGCAAAGCGTCGGCCTTGGCATCCTTGAGAAGGTCATCGGGGATCTGGACCCGCACGTAGCTGGGGATATCCTCTATCACGGTGACCAGCAGGAGATCGGCGCCCTCTTTAGAAAGTGCCTTTGCGGCCGCGACGGCGTCGCCCAGATGATCTGTGTGATCCAGCGCGACCGGTATCATGATTTTGTTGTACATGTTGGGTCCTCCTTGCCGTGGAGTATCCCGAGCATGGCATGCCGCCACCTTGATGCCGATCAATCGGCTGTCGTAGGCGTGCGAGGGTTCGGAGGTTTGGCTGGGGAACCTGGATTCGAACCAGGACTAACAGAGTCAGAGTCTGCGGGTCTACCGTTAACCTATTCCCCAATGTGGAGTGGGGGCGCAGATAGCGATCGGCGTTGCGCGCGTCAACCCATCGCCGACCGCACACGACCAATCACACCGCCGGTAGGGCCCTGAAACACCGGTGGTATGGCTGGGTGTGGTTCCCAGGTGAGGCAGGCATGACAATGACAGGAGGGTCACATGCTTACCCGGCTCGCACTTGCTCTCGCCGTTGCCTTGCCGCTTGCAGCCTGCAATGGCATCGGCATCGAAGACAACTCGGACAAGGTCCAAATCAAGCAACGCCTGCCCAGCAGGTAGTTTACGTGTTGAACAGGAAGTGCAGGACATCGCCATCCGCGACGCGGTAGGCCTTGCCTTCCGCACGCATCTTGCCGGCTTCCTTGGCGGCCAGTTCGCCGCC
>JBCCDA010000054.1:0-30379 GCA_039033215.1 Pseudomonadota bacterium
GCGAAAGGATCAAACGCAAGACACTCGAAGCGCGACGCTTGCATCACGGCCAGCACGCCGCATAGTCAAACCAACAAGATGAGCCAAACTCTCTCTTAGTTCAGGCCGCAATTGGTCCCAAAAACTCTGACGACGGACAGTAAGCGGTGTGCGAGCGTCCGTCCGCGCCCGATACGATGTCGATCTCGGCCACCGTCTCGAAATCGGCAGGCGAGACAGATGGCACGCTGCCCCCTGTTGCCTCAGCACCGCAGACGACGAGCGCGCAGCGTGCTGGTCCGCCATAGGAGGTAAGCTGCAAGCTACCCTTGAAGACCTTGAAAACCGCCTCTTGTCCGCCTGGGCCGCCAGTGAGGAATGAGCCCTTGTACGACTTGCCGGTGACGAAGTGCCTACCCTCGTCGCTAGGGCGCATCCGGACATTGACGCCGTCTGAGACCACGTCGGTGGTTAGTTCATTGATCGTGGACTGAAAGCCCGCGCCTTTGGTCGGGTTGTCGATGCCAATGCCAATACCGAAGTTGTCCACGTAATGGGTCATTCGAACTTTCCTCTATTCAGTCACCGTCTGCGACCGGCCGGAACGCGTTTGCGCTCTCAGGCGATCGCGTCGATCAGCGGCAGGTTGCGGAGCGTGTGGACCGGGTAATTCGGATCGAGTAGGCGACTGATCTCAAAGTCTGGCTCCGCGTCGCGTAGCGCGCGGCAGACAACATCGAGCGCGTCTGTTCGACCGGCGTGCTTGTAGAGCGCCACAAGATACCGCTTTGGCGCGACGAAGTGTGGGCAGAAGGTTAGCGCCGCCTCTGCATGTTCCATCGCCCTCGCGTAGTCGCCGGTACCCGTCGCTGACATGCAGGCAAAAAGCTCCGCAAAATATCTATACGGTGTCGACTTCATCATCGCCCGCGCCGACGACGCTGTCGCGTAGCTCGCGACCCTTTCACCGTTCGCGAGTTGGACGTTCGAGAGGAAGATCCAGCCAAACGGGTTAGTCGCGTTGCACTCCACACTGCGGAGCGCTAGGCGTTTCGCGGCGGCGATGTCACCCGAGCGCACGAGATGGGCCTGCGCCGCCATAGCGAGGACGAGCGAGTTGTCTGGTGCGTCGCGGGTCGCCTCCTCGGTCAGCTGAAGCGAGCTCAGATCGTCCGCGACAAAGGCGCAGTCGCGATGCTCAAAATGTGCTGTGTTCCGCACAAGCGAACGCCAAGCAAGATATTGCCCGCGCGGTTCGACCTCGTAGGCGAGTCGCAGGAGCCGGTCGGCCTTGACTAGATCTGCCTTGCCGAGGCGGAAGATTGCGTGCTTCGCACGGTTGCAGAGGGCCAACGCCACGTTCTGCGCGCCGGTCTCCTCGGCCTGCGAGGTGATCGCGTCAAGGGTCTTGCTGACCACCTCGGTCACAAACTGGAGCACGGCTGCGTCGTCGGCGAGCTCTGCCCCCTCGGTTGGCACCCGACCGCGCGCAACGTTGTAGATCGCGCCCTGGTATAGATGCTCGAGGCGCGCCGAGACGCTGATATGGTCCCCGCCATGTCGCGCGTCGAGTAGGATTGCGACACCGATTGGCCCTGAGCGTAGTTCGGCCGTATCGGGGCCGCGGGTGCCGTCGATCACGGTCACGTCAGCGAAGTCGTGCAGTGCCACCGTGACCCGATCACTGATCTCGCGGGTCAACCAGCGCGAATAGTCCGAGACCCCCGCCATGACGTCGATCAGCACGACTGGCCGGGCGATCGGCACACGATTGCCGACCGCGGTCGGATCTACGGCCTGACGCTGGTTCCGGATCCAGTTCTCAAACTCGCCGTCGCGGATGTCGAGGTCCTCAAAGAGCTCGACGTCGCACGTCGCGTCTATGCCGCTTGCGGTCTTGTAGACGATCTGCACACTCTTGGGATCAAGCGCGACGGAGGCTCGTTCTGTGACGAGCGCATCCCGGTAGGGGCCCAGTGCACGGCGGATTTCGGACAATGACTGGCGCAGGCTCCCGGCGGCTTGATCCGGGCCTCGGTCGCTCCAAAGCTTATCTTGCAACCATGTGCGCGGTCGAAGATGTCCAGGTGCCATTGCCAAGAGTGCGAGAAGGCCGCGCGCCTTCTTGCCGGTTGGCGTCCGCTCCTGACCGTCGCCGTCAACAAGACACAGCGGACCAAGCACAAATAGGGACAACATCTCAATACCCCGCTCCGAATTCAGTATTCAAGATATCAGTGACAATACACAAAAACAAACAGGTCATCAGCGTGAAAAAAGCGTGAAAGATCGGCGGCTCGGTTCTCAGGTCCTGCAACTCTCGACATAGTCCTCCCGGAGTTCAAAAACCTTGGAGGATTCGATGGGACTTGTAGGTGGCGGCGGCGGTGGCGGCGGCGGAGGCGGCGGCGGCGGCGGCGGTGCTGCGGGCGGCGCTGGATATGTTGGGAGCGGATCCCTGACACACGCGGGCAGCGAAAGCACACCCTACCTCACGGCCGCGCTCGCCGTCGCCGGGGAAGGGATCTCAGATCCTACCGGTCCCCTGAATCCGCGCATGCCTTCGCAGATTGTCGACACATCGCTCGATCGCTTCCGACGGCTCCACTCACACTACCGACGCATCCAGTACATCGAGGACCTTCGCCAGGCGCTGTCGGTCCATTCCGATCCGCACACCGAGCACAAGGCCTGGATCGAGGCATCGGGCACGCCGATTTTCGAGGTCGAGCATCCGGACGCAGCGACCTTCAACCCAAAGCAGATCGAGCATGTCCTCGCCGCAATCGACCTCCGTGGAGACAGGCTGCCAGAGATCGTGTTGCAGCAGACCGATCTCCTGTCCTTCCTTGGCCAGTCGGCGCGGCTGAGCCCGGTTTCGTCGCCCTGGTCGATCGAGTTACTCCAGTCGGTGCAAGACGCAACAACGCTCCTGCATGCGCAGATCAAGGTGGCCATCTCCGCGCCGCGGCCGATTGATTTCGCACCGGAGGTGACGCCAGTGATCCAGACCCCGCCGCACAGTACCTTCCCAAGCGGGCACGGCGTCGAGAGCTTCTCGGTGGCCTATGTACTGTCTCGGTTGATCGAGCCGGCGAGCGATCCGCTTGTTGCATCGAACTACCTGATACGGACCGCGGCGCGGATCACCATCAATCGCACCGTCGCTGGTGTCCACTTCCCGGTGGACAGTATGGCGGGCGCGCTGCTCGGCCTTACGCTGGGAGAATACTTCTGGAAGATGCTCGCACCGAAAACTCTCACTGCGCCGCAGAACGAGATCACAGCCAGGGCGTTCCGGACGCGGAGCTTTGGCGCCGAGGATTTCAACCTCGTCACCTTGCCGGATGTCGATGTCGGCGGGTCGAACCCCGTGCCCAGCTGGTACGCGGCACAGCGGATAGGCGTAGGCATCGACCCACAGTCTCGCGAGAACTTGCGGTTTTTATGGGATCGTGCCCGTGAGGAATGGAGAGTTTAGAAGGGATAGAGCCGGATATGGAGTATACTTGGGATGAAGGTGAGGCGCTGGACTCGAATTACGAGTTCAACCTGCCCTACCTTTCTTACATCGACACCAGAAGTGTGTCGAACGCGCAGGCAACACTTTTCGATATGGCTGGATTCTTGGAAGCGCTTCAAAGAGCGCTGGAGGGCGCCGACCCAGCTGCCGGAGGACCTGAGCGATCACTCGAAGTCCTGGTGGGTCTGTTCGATCTCCTCCGCCCGGCGAAGGTGCAGTTCGAGGGGTCGATCGAGGCGTTGCTTGGTGAGTGGGGTCGCGACGCGACGGGCCCCTACATCGGAAGCTTCTTGCCCAACGAGATCGTCGCCGACTTCCAGGGTAACGACGCCGGGGATGAGGCTGCGACCGCGCCCACCGCACAGTCGTTCCAGTCGCGCGTCGAGGCGCTCGCTGCGCAGGCCGGGTCTGACAACGTCGCCCTCGGGATCGTCGACGTCGGGATTGCGTTCGTCAACGCGCGCTTCCGCGTGACCGATCCCGATGGCGGGCCGGAGGACCGCACGCGCTTTGAAATGGTCTGGCTGCAGGACCGCATTTTCGTTGATCCAGGTCGGCGAAACAATACGCTACCCTTCCCAATCTGCGGCACGCTTCTGTTGCGGGACGATATCGACGCTTTGATCAGAGAGTTCTGGCGGGACGGTCGGCTCGACGAGGACGCCGTCTACCGGCTCTTCACCCCCACCCGCCCTTGGGCAGAGCGCGACGTGATGGCAATGCGCCAACAGCACGGCACGCAGGTTCTAGACCTCATGGCCGGCTACCGGCGGGGCGACAAGGACATGGAGCCGGAGGCCAAGCGCCGCAGGATCTACGCAGTCGACTTGCCCGCCCGAGTCATCGCCGAGACGTCCGGTGCGTTTACTTCGCCGTTTCTCCTTTGGGGGGTCTGGATGATCTCTCTCGTCTCTCTTTCTCTTCGCGGCCAGAATGGCCGGCGTGCGCCCCTCGTGCTCAACTTAAGTCTCGCCTACTCGCTCGGACCGCACGATGGTTCGCACCCGATGGTGCGCGGACTCGATGATCTTCTCGAAGTGTCAAAGCTCGGCGGCTTGAGGGAGGTCCGCTGCGTTGTGCCGACTGGCAACCATCTTCAGGACCGCTTGCATGCGCTCATTGCATCCGACAAGTGGACGGGCGGCGCCTGCACGCTTACCTGGCAACTGCTGCCCGACGATCGCTCCGGGAGCTTCGTCGAGATTTGGTCAACCTCGTGCGGCGATTTTGGGTCCAACGCGGGGCGGCCGCCCGAGCGCGTGTCCCTCGTCCCACCTGATTCGGAGGGGGAGCCGATCGATCTGCCGGCTGACCCACTTCTCGATCACGTCTATCGGCTCCGATGCAAAGACGGCAACGAGGTCGCAGCCATTTTCTACCTGCGCCACACCGGACGCCATTCGACAGCGCCGCGCGTTGTCGTCGCTGTTCGGCCGACGGCTACCTACGGCGCAGGCATCGTGACTGCGCCCGCCGGGCGTTGGAAAATCACGCTCACAAAGCGCGAAGCGGCCGATCACGCGGAGGTCGACCTGTGGATTGCGCGCGACGACACGATCGAAGGCCTACGATCCTATGGCCGGCAGTCGTTCTTCGTCGATCATGAATACCGCCGCTTCACGCCGCTCGGCGACGTCGCACGCGACGATCGCCGAGAGGCGCTGATACGGCGCATGGGAACGCGATCGGTTCTTGCGACGGGAGTGGAAACATTGAAGGAGGGCGGGCTCGAGATGACACGAGAGCCTGGCGCGTCACATGGGACCCGACCGTACCGCTTGGGCGGTCAGCCAGTCGAGTCGACCGAGCTGAGAGCGGTGAACGATGAGGGTCGGTCTACTGGCGGCGTCCTGGCCGCCGGGCGGAGCGGGCGAAGCGTGGCGACTTTCAGCGGCACCAGCGCCGCCTCAGCAATTCGCGCCCGAGCAGAGGCGGACGCAATTCAATCGACGGCGCCACTTCCGACCGAACCGATCAAGGGGAGACGCCCACGTCGGATCTTCATGAAACGCACCTGATCTTGCAGTGGCATCAACGGTCTGCCCGTTGAGCGACTTTTGAAATCGGACGGTCGATTTACTTGTAAGCTGTGGAAGCCCTAGTCGACCGTTTGCGCCGGAGTTTCCGCAGCCCTGTTTCAGCGCCTGGATGGTGAGCCGGAAGATCCGAAAAGGAAGGCAACGAACTGAAGTGCATGCTAACGAGTTTGGACGTGATGCTATCCGAACGTCGCATCGAAGTCGCTCTGTGTGGAGCGACCGGCTGCGTATGATCGAGCGAGATCCGGCCCCGCCGGAGCGGGGCCGGTGCGGCGTGATCAATCGTGACCTGCCGGTTCGAACACTCGGCCGCCGGCGTAGTTGTCGGCCCACGGATGTGAATCCACCTTCATCTCCACTGAGGCATTGTGCGAGGTCAAGGCGAAGTCCGACGCCGCGGCCTTGGTGACCCGCGTCTCCTGCTCGCTTTCGGCCGCCAACCGGTCCCATAGCACGTTCAGGTTCGTCCGTGCATCGACGACAGCCGTCTCGCCGCTTACGGCCGGCGCGCCGATAGCGACAGCCGCCAGAATCGCTGTGATCGTTAGAGTTTTCGCGACGGTCTTCATGGTGATTTCCTCCTGTCGTGGTGTCCCCAATGGACCCCTTCGTCGACTGGATCATCATCACCGCCTCGCGTGAGCGGCGTGCCAAACGCACGTCAGCGCCGCGTGAGGAACTCGCGAAAAGTACGCGAACTTGCAGAGAATAGACGGGCTAGCGCCTTAACGCGTTGATGTTCGGGAAACGCCCGCACCGATGCGGCCGCGGCCATGGGACCGACAATTACATGCTGCGCAGCGCCGTCCTGGGGGCCTCGTCGAAGACTTGGAGAGGCGTCCTCAGTCCTTGGCGGAGGTCGGTTTGTCAGCAACTACGATGCGGTCAAAGAGCCCCGCCACCGGTCTCCTGCCCAACTCAGTTCCCACTCTGTGATCGTTGACAACACTTGAGGATGTCGAAACTCATCCGCTGTTGGCTCAGCGTAGTAGCCCCACGTGTTTCGCCTTGAAGCTTGCTATTCCGGGCTAGGCGTAGGCGGACTCGACGTCGCGGCCAATCTTGGGCACAGAGAACGTTCGATCTTGGTCCCGTTTCTTCCGCCACCCAAACGCCCCCAGTATTCAACTTTTTCCGATTGGCCCGTGGGGACGGTTCCAAGTAAAATGTAACCTTATCTGCGGGACGCCGCTCATCTTATCGCGATGAAGGCCGTTCGAGGGATCGGCCAAAGCAAGACCACGCGAAGACCAACGGGTTCGAGACCGATACACCGCCCGGTTGGGCCGAGGCGCCGACGCTTTATCGTCTGCACGCACGGCCTGTCTTACCGGGCCGTGGCTCAGGCATGAACGCCAAGCGACATCTTGCGCGGGTCGCCGCCTGTCGTGCTCATCAAGTAGATGAGGTAGGGCGCGAGGAACATCATCCCCAGCGGTGGCGCCAGAAGGCCAAGCGCGATCCCGCCACTGGAAAAGCCGTGCCGCCACATCATCCAGATACCGGACAGCACCAGGTAGCTGGAGAAATCGATGTTGAATTGGCCTTGCCATGTCAGGGCAAGGATCGGCTGGAAGAACGGCGTCAGCAGATCGAAACCGCCGTCGGCGATGGCGGCGACGGTGGCCGCCGCGATGATCACTATCTTCGCGATCAGGATGAGTCTGAGCATTTGCATGGCGAGTTCCTTTCAGATGCGGTGCGTTTGGCTGGCAGGTGTCCACATGGGCCCGACCACGATCAGCAGGACGAGGACATTCCAGACTGCGTTTTGCCAATGGCCGGAGGTGATAGATCCTATGCTGTCCATGACAAACCAGGCGAGCACGCCGTAAAGGACCGCCTTGCGCACGCCTTCCGGCGCGTGGTCGTGAACGTGGACGGACAGAAGCCAGATCATCACGCCCCACCCGACGAGGAAGCCGCCGGTCAATGCGGAAAGAAACCGGATTTCAGCGGAGGTGTAGGACGGGAAGCCATCCAGCGGCCAGGTCAGTAGATCGAGCCCCCACCGGGCCACTTCGTCCGTGGCTGGCATGGCGCCGAGCGTCAGCGCAGGCCCGAAAAACCCGATCACCACGGCCGAGACTTTCAGCCAGGTCTTGTGAACAGATTGCGATGCCATTTTGGGTCTCCAAACCGACGGGTGTGGTTTGGATAAGGGCCATGCGACCGCGCAACAATTACCTTGGAGGTAAGTGATTGACTGCAAAGAGTAGCCTAGGATTAGCCATGGAAAGCTTCCCAAACACCCTGCGCCACTGGCGCGGCTTGCGCCGGTTCTCGCAGCTCGACCTTGCAGAAGAGGCGGGGATATCGACGCGCCACCTGTCGTTCCTTGAAACCGGGCGGGCCCGGCCAAGCCGCGATATGGTTCTTCGCTTGGGCGAAACGCTGGAGTTGCCGCTGGAGGCGCGCAACGCCATGCTGACCGCAGCCGGCTTCGCAGCCCGCTATCGGTCTTCGGATTGGACCGAGGCGGACATGACCCCCGTGCGTGCCGCCATCGCACGCACCCTGTCCAATCACATGCCGTTTCCCGCGCTGGCCCTTGACCGGCTTTGGAGAATCCAGCAGGCCAACCCGGCAGCGTTGATGCTTTTTGCCCCGTTTGGGATTGGAGAAGGGGGCAGTCTGCTGGAGCTGATGATGTCGGAGGCGCTGCCGCTCGCGATCGAGAACTGGCCCGAGGTGGCTCATCACGCGGCCCAACGACTACGCGTTGAAAGCGCGGCCGAGGGCGGCATAGCAGAGTTTGCAGCGGCCATCGCGCATCTCGAAGCGGTACCTCGACCCGTGCACTTGCCCCGGACCCCGGTCATCCCGACGATCCTGCGGCAAGGCGATGTCCGACTGTCACTCTTTGCAACAATCGCGCAGTTCGGCACGCCGGAGGATCTCTCTCTGGGAAGCCTGAAGATCGAACTTTATTTTCCGATGGATGAAGCGACAGAGGCAATCTTCGCATCGACTTTGGGCCAGATCTCCTCCTGAACACAGTCTGCGTTTCGAGGATCGAGCGTCCAGTATTTGTCGCCAAGCTCAAGCAGATTTGGTCAGGAGCGGAGAACGTTGCATCCCCGTTCCGCCCCCTCCGCCACTCAAGTCGTAAGCCATTGGTTCTGAAACATTTTTCTGGAGCTTCGCTCGTTTTCGGCGAAAGATTCGCTGCCTTTTGCCCGGGGTCGTTCTCGCGGGCCGGTTCAGACCGGTCATGCACTGACACTCAACACGGAACATTCTGATAGAGTTGCTCAGCTCCTCGGAAGCCAATTTCGGAACCGTTCTCTTGTCTTTCGGATTGGCTGCTTCTGAGAGTTTCCAACGGTTTGCGAGGAAGCCAAACGCAGGCTCGAACGTTTCGCAGAAGTCAGTAGCAGTTATCAATGTCAGAACCAGGACCTCTTGTGGGGACCTAGAATTCGTCTTGAAGCGGGCTGAGTGCGAACTTGGCGCAATACATCGCCCGGCTTGCTGGGATGGGTTGCGCCTCTGAGGCTCAGCCGTTCAGCAGTTCTGCGATGCTGGCGTCCAATGCTGCATGAAAGCCTGGATCGTTCACCGGGCTGGCCGCGCAATGACCCCAAGGGGATGCATAGGGTCTGAGCTCAGCATTCGGCATGTGTTGCGCCTCGATGGCGTTGTCTTCAGGCGGGAAATACAGGTCTTCGTTGCACGGCATCAGGATTGCTCTTGCCCTGATCGCACCAAGTGCAGCGTGGAAGTTTCCGTCAAACTTTGCATCAGCAGAGATGTCACCGTTCTGCCAGGTTGCCAGTTTTGCAAGCAGATCGTTCGCATCCCAGCCGTACGCATGATCGTCTTCCCAGTCCCGCAACAGATCTTCGACGGTGTCAAAGCCAAGCTTCTTGAAGAGCTGCTTGCGGAAGAAGGCTTGCGAGAAGGCCCAGCCTGCGTAGACCCGACCGAAGGCCTTTAGTCCCGCAACTGGCGGGGTTTTGTAGTGACCATCGTTCCAGTCTGCGTCAGCACAAAGTGCCGCTTTGACGCCTTCCAGGAACACGAAGTTGTGGATCGATGTTCTGGCGGAGGCGCAGAACGGCAGTATCGCGTCGACCATGTCGGGGTATTGCAAGGCCCAGTGATAGGCTTGGCATCCCGCCATGGACCAGCCTGTCACCAGATGGATTCGGTCGATCCCCAATCCCTCGGTCAGCAGGCGATGTTGGCACGCGACGTTGTCCTGATAGGTCACCAGTGGAAAGCCCGGGCCGTTGCAAGGCGACGGCATGTTGCTCGGAGAGGAGGACAGCCCGTTCCCGAACAGGTTGATCGAGATCACGTAGTGACGGGCCGGATCAATCGCTCGTCCTTGTCCGAAGAAGCCCTCGTTTCGATGATGGGTGCCCGTATAGAAGGTAGGCAGCAAGACTGTGCCCGTGGCCGCATTGGACCGGTCACCATACGTCTGGAACGCCAACTTCGCATCAGGAAGAACGGCGCCGGATCGAAGCGTGACATCGCCTAGGTCGAAGACTTCGTAGTCGCTCGTCATGGTGCACCGTCAGTAGAGCCGCAGATATTCCTGCACTTCCCAATCGGTAACGGCCTGATGATACCGCTCCCACTCGTCGGTCTTGTAGGCGAGATAGGAGTTGCGCATCACCGGGCCCATCACGTGCAAGGCCATGTCGTCCTCGCGCAGAGCCTCGATCGCGTGCCACAGCGTTCTGGGCAAGCGGCGCACACCCATCTCCGCCAGTTCTTCCTCGGTCTTGGAGTAGAGGTCGAAATCAGTCGGATCACCGGGATCGATGCGGTTCTTGATACCCATCACCGCGCAACTCAGATGCATCGCCATGGCCAGATAGACGTTCATTGTCATATCGCAGGCCCTGTTCTCGATGCAGTACCGGCTCTGCGGCAGGCGGAACTGGGCCGAGCGATTGTTGAACCCATAGGTGATGTTCGTCGGGGCCCAGGTCACGGTGCCCCCTTCGAAGCCGCCAACGCGCGGCACCAATCCGTTGTAGGAGTTCACAATAGGGCAGGTGATTGCTGTCATCGCCTCGGCATGTGCCATAAGCCCGCCTACGGCCCAGCGAACCTCGTCGGACCAGCCGCCATCCGTGCCCTGGAACAGGTTCTCGCCCGGACGGCTCTCATGCTGCATCGACATGTTGATGTGCGCGCCGGAACGCCAGTCACCGATGGTTGGCTTTGGCATGAAAGTCACGAACATGCCGTGCTTCTTGGCGATCTCCTTCAGTGTGATGCGCAAGAAGACCAGGCGGTCAGACATCTCCAGCATGTTGGTGTAGTGGAAATCGAGCTCGAACTGGGAGTAAGCGCCCTCGGCCACCACGTCGTGCAAGTTCCAGCCGAGGCCTTCGATGATATCGATCATCTCCCTCAGGAACGGCATCGAATCGAGAGAGTACTCGACATCGTAGCCGAAGGCTTGGCGCCGCGGGTTGATACTGGCGCCGAGGTCGTCATCAAATGCTTTCACCGGCAGACCGGCCTCGTCGTACTTCATGACGATGAACTCGGGCTCGACGCCTGCAAAGCCGCTATAGCCCTCAGCAGCCGCTTCCTGCATGACGCGCTTCAAGGCCTGGCGCGGGCAGACGTTGTATGGGGCGTCTTGCCAGTACAGGTCCGAGAAGATGATCGCCATGCTGGTGTCCCATGGACAGACGTAGACGGCGTCGAGGTCGGGGACGACGACCTGGTCGCTATCTGCCGGAGTGAGCTCGGGCACGTACGAGATAGAATGCACTGCGAATTGTGGACCTTTGCCCAGGCAGAGCACCTCGAAATCGCTCATGGGGACAGGCTTCGTCTTGGGAATGCCGTGAAGGTCGATCCAGGCGGCAAGAACGTATTTGACCCCCGCTTCTTCGAGCTGCTTTCTGACCTGGGGGATACGCGGCCGATTGCGTTCGATCGCATCGGCAAAGCTTTCGAAGTAGACTGACGACATGCAGTCACCCTTTCTGAGATTGCGAGATCATCCCCAATTCTGCTTCAGCAGGAACTGGTTCTTGAAGTTCTTCAGACCCATCATCGTCTCGGCTTCCGCGATGTCCGGCTGATTGTGGATGCGGTCTTCCAGGAAGTGCGCCAACCCGTCAGGTTCGTCCGTGACGATCTCGATCATCAGGTCAAACCGTCCCGAGACCCACAGAATATAGACAACCTCGTCAAGTCGGCTCAGGCGAGCGGCAACCTCGGTGGGTGTGCTGGTCGCCCCCACACGCAGGCAGATGATCGCGTCGGTCCTGTATTCCACAGCGCCCGGATCGACGATTGCCACGATCTTCATATGCCCGGCCTGGCGCATCCCGTTGACGCGGTTCCGGATCGTACCTTCCGAGACATTCAGGGCTGTGGCGATCTCGTTGAAGGGCCTGCGACCGTCTTCCTGCAACAGCCGCACGATCTGCTGGTTCAGCTGATCATCCGGGGATGTAAGGCCGTGCAGACGCTTGGTATCCACTTGCGTGGCCCGGGGTGCATGCTCTGCCCGCACGGCGACGATCGAGGCGTCGGACCTGTCGTTGTTTGCCATGAAAGTCGGTCACCCGCTCTTCAGCTCAAAATACACATTGCCCAAATCCATAGTGTCAGATTACGATATCGTCAATGAACGGGTTAAATGGCTGGCTATTTCGTAACCATGCTGGTGCCGCTTTGGAAATACGCAGAGGAGCCAGATGATGTTGAACCAACCGGTCAAGCGCACGGGCTATTCGGGGTACGAGCAAACCGGAACCCCCGGATACGATCATGAACTTGCCGAGACAGGCCCTGGAACAAGTTGTGGCGAGTTCCTGCGCCGGTACTGGCATCCTGTGGCACTGACATCCGAAGTCGGGGAACGCCCGCGCGAGATCCGCGTGCTCGGCGAGGATCTGGTTCTGTTCAAGACCACGGGTGGCGAGATCGGGCTGGTCCACAAGCACTGCCCCCACCGGCGGGCCTCTCTGGTGTTTGGCCGCTGCGAGGCGAATGGCATCCGCTGCTGCTACCATGGTTGGCTGTTTGCCCCGGACGGGGAAATCCTCGAGACACCCGGCGAGGCGGATGGTCCGGGTCCCGCCGCAGATGTCCGGGCCCGGACAAGGCTGGGCGCATACCCGGTCGTCGAGTACAAGGGGCTGGTGTTCGCCTATCTGGGCCCGGCAAGCCAGATGCCCGAGTTTCCGTGGTTTGATGCCTACGAGACTCCGGGCATCAAGATGCGCCCCTACCGCGTCGATTATAACTGCAACTGGGTACAGGTGCTCGACGCGATCATGGACCCGATCCATACCAGCTTTCTGCACAGCTTGAACGGCGATGCTCAGTTCTCTGACGGAATGAAGGAGATCGGAGAGCTGCAGATCCATGAACGAGGCCTGCAATTCTTGGGGAGCAACACCCGGCGTGTGGGTGACATGGTTTGGGTGCGAATCAACGAGTTGATCCTGCCCAACTTCACGCAGGCAGGCTCGGCATTCACTGCCGATGGGACGCGGCAGCACTACTTCGGGCGCAGTTCGTTCACCAGATGGGTCGTGCCGGTCGACGATCACAGCTGCATGTCGCTGGCTTGGGCAAACTTTGGCGACCGTGGTGACCCGCACGCCTATGACAGCCAGGAAGGTTGCGAGTTGATCGAACAGGGAGAGATCGTGGACCGCTCCTGGGAAGAACGCCAACGCAGTCCTGCCGATGCGGAGGCCGTCGAGGGCATGGGTACGATCAGCGCACACAAGGGTGAAAACCTGATGCCAACCGACCGGGGCGTGTCGCTGTATCGTCGACGTATCCGTAGTCTAGTGCGCGCGCTCGCTGACGACCAGGAACCCCCGCAGCCACAGCAGGTAGCGGGAGAGGCCGTGCGGACATATGGTCAGGATTCGATCCTGCATCTGCCAGCTGGCAACGAGGATGATCGGAATTATCTGAAACGGATCGGATCGACGGTGATGGAGATGCAATTCGCGGCGGAAGCCATGACCTTAGCCGACCGCGACGCGTTCATCATTGCAGAGCTGAAGCGGCTCGAGTCAGAGGGCATCGTATGAAAGCCCGCTCGGCACCCAGTTTACGGACCACGCAGTGATGGATACCGGCAAGCTTCGCATCCACATCAAGAACAACAGATGGGCCCCTGGATCGTTCCCGAACACGCCCGAGGGCGAGAAGGTCTTCACGATCAACGCGGAACAGTTCGATGAGGCGCTGGAGCGGTTCCCTACTCTGGCGGGGTTGGTTGAGCCGTTCTTCGACTGGGACGAAGACAACTTTCGATCGTCCATCGCAGACGCGCATGTGCTGTTATGCTGGAACCTGCCGATGAACGGCCTGTCGGACGCCGCCCCGAACCTGCGTTGGATTCACTGTATTGGCGCCGGGGTGGAGCACATGCTGCCGCTGACGTGGTTACCGGCAGATGTGGAACTAACCAACAACAAGGGCGTACACTCCGAAAAAGCCGGCGAATACGGGCTGATGGCGGCACTGATGCTGCACAACCACGTCCCTGCGATCGTGACCAACCAACGCCACAAAAGATACGATACTCTGTACAGCACACCGATCGCTCGAAAGACGGTCGTTGTCGTTGGAACGGGCAGCCTGGGCGGAGCAGCAATCCGCAAACTTGCGCCGCTCGGCCCCGAGATCATCGGGGTCAACAGGCGCGGAGGCGCCGTGGAAGGCTGCACGCGGATCGTGACTACAGATCAACTCGATACGGTGCTGCCAAAGGCTGATATTCTGTACCTTGCGATGCCCGACACGCCAGAGACGAATGGCCTGATCAACCGCAGACGGCTGGATATGCTGAAGCCCACATGCGGTGTGGTCAACATCGGACGGCAGTCTGCAATGGACTATGATGCGCTTTGCCAAAAGCTCGATGCCGGGGAACTGGCTGGTGCGGTTTTGGATGTCTTTAGCCCCGAACCCATCGATGAATACTCGCAACTGTGGGACACGCGAAACCTGATCATCACACCGCATGTATCTGCCGATGATGGTGACAGTTATGTTCCTCTCACACTCGATTTGTTCTTTCGGAATCTGGAGCGCTTGGTGACGCAAAAGGATCTCTTGAACCGCGTCGATAGAGAGCTCGGCTATTGATCTGGCTCGGGGATTGGGCACTTCAGCCATTTGCCCTTGGCGCGACTTCCCCCGGTACTGAACGCCAACCTCCTCCCTTCGTGAGGTCGCACCGTGGAAGGCAGGTCACCAGCTTCTCCCCGAACATGCAGCCGGCTTGCGCCACGAGAAGTCATCCGACGGAGACGAAAGATCGCCGACCGTGCTCGTCGCGAGTTGTCGAGGAACGCCTTCACATGCTCCCTACGCTGCTGCTGGCTCGTTCATCCGTGTCAGAAGTCGGACTTAGATCAACCTGAAGACTTCAACGGGCTCTCGGATGCCTTTCAGACTGAGTTCGCCTGCCGACTCGGCCCGGAAGTCGTCTTCGACGGCCGTGTAGGCACGCGGGCTCAGGAGGATCTCCCGATCCTCGGCGTGGTCGCAAAGGCGGGCGGCCAGGTTCACTGATGTTCCAGATGCCGTGTAGTCGAACCGGCCCTCAGAACCGACCATTCCGATCGTGGCATAGCCGAACGAGATACCGACTCCGAATCCTAGCCTGTGACCTAGCCGCCTCCAGCGCTTGCAGAGTTCTGCCATACGGTCGCGCATGGCAATGGCCAGACGCACGGCATTGCCTGCCGGATCCTCGCAAGGGAACGGGTCGTTGAAGATGACCATGATCCCGTCGCCCATGCGTTTGTCGACGCCTGCATCGTGCGCGGCGATCAGCTTGCTCATCTCCTCGTGATACGTCTGAAGGACCTCGATCGTCTCCTCGGGTTCGGCCGTCTCGCAGAACGCGGTGAAGCCACGGATATCGCAGAACAGTGTGGCGATCAGCGAACGATGGCTGGAGAGCTTGTCTTCGTCGCGCGACCTGACCAGGGCTTCCGCAACTGCCGGAGACATGAACCGCTTTAGCCGCTGCATCCTGTCAATCTCCGCGACCTGGTGCTCGACCTGCTCGCCCAGCCTCGCATTGAGTGTCTCGAGAGCCCTGAATTGCTCCACGTTCTCGACGGCGATGACGGCCTGTGTTGCAAAGGTCTCGACAAGGGAGATCTCGTCGGCCGAGTAGGGGGCAACGGTCTTGCGATAGAGGATCAGTGCGCCGAAGCCGGCACCATCGGACATCAAAGGCACGATCAGGCTGGTCCGCATGCCTGTGTCGTCGACCAGAGACCGAAAAACCTCGTCCTTTTGACGGTAGCCGTCGGTATCGGCGTAGTCGGCGACCTTCATCGGCGAGCCGAAGACGATGGCCCGCGCAACCAGCGAGGTATCCGGGTTCATCCCAACACGCCCCCGTTCATAAAGAGCGCGTGTCTCCGGGTGCATATCGAGCGCAGCCGCGAGGCGCTGGTGTGGCTCTCCCTCCCGCCCCAAGGTCAGGGCGGCCGCATCGGCCGAGCAGAGTTCAGCCGCCTTGCTGAGGATCAAGTCGAACACTGGTGTGCTGTCCTCACGCGACTGGCTTAGGAGCCTAAGGACCTCCGACGTGCCCCGCTCGCGATCCAGTCGAGCCTCCAACGCGCGGAACTGGCGCACGTTCTCGATAGCGATCACGGCCTGAGCCGCGAAGGTTTCGAGAAGCTCGACTTGCTCGTCCTGGGGCGGCTGACCGACTGGCCATGCCAGAACCATCACACCCCACATACCGTCGTCAGTGTCGATCGGGACGCCCAGCATGTATTCATAGCCGTGCTGTCGGGCGACTTCACAATCGGAGTAGGTCTCGGTCTGTGCGTTGGGCAGGTGGAACGTCTGACTGGTTTGGATAACTTGGAAAACAATACCGTTCGGCTCCGGAGCAGTGGGATAGTCCAGCAGATACTCATCCATGAATGCCTCGGTGAACCCATGGCTGGCGCAGTAGTGGACCTGCGTTCCGTCGTAGCGCCAGAGCATGCAGAACTGGGCATTGCAAAGCTCGACCGCGCTCCGGGCGATCGCCCCAAAGACGGGACCTTCGTCATCGCGCGACGTCTTGATTGCCTGCAGAATCTCGCGGTTCGCCGCCTCCCGGTCAAGCCGGGCTTGCAACTGGCGGAACCGGCGGACGTTCTCGATCGCGATGGCCGCCTGATCCGCGAAGACCTGCGCCAGCTCGAGAGCGCGGTCGTTGAATGGATGCACTCTCGTCCGATAGAACACGAACGCACCGATCATCCGCGTGCCAGACATCATCGGGATCGTCGCGAACGATCGCGCCTTGCCCAGATCGGCTGTGGCGATCCTCAGCGACACGCCGCCTTGGTAGATGTCCTCGCTGCGCATGTCGGCGATGTTGATGATCTGCCGCTCGGTCGCGACGCGCCCCAGGCCGGTCGTCGGCTCGACGGCGAAGACACCCTGCTCTGCCAGCCATCCTGCGAAGGCGGGGGGAATGTTGCGCGCGCGCAGTTCTCGAAACCTGAGGTCGCCGCAATACTCGAAGACGACGCCGAACTCGGCCTCGCAGATCTCAAGCGCATGGTCGAGAACAGCGTCCAACACCCCGCCAAGTTCGCCTTCCTGATCGCTGATGATCCGCAGCACCTTGGCCAGGCTGCGCTCACGGCGGACGGCCTCGTCCAGTTCCAGGGCCAGATCCGCCGTCAGTGATGCATCACCCAGCGCTTGCGGTTCAGTGCCCTCGCTCTCGCCGCTCAGAAACTGCGCCAGTGCAATCTTCGAGCTCACGCCCAGCTTCGAGTAGACTGCCCGCAGATGAGACCGAACCGTTGTGGGTGACACGCCGAGATCGCGGGCGATCTCCTTGTAGCTTTGACCGTCGGCGTAGGCCGCAGCGACTTCCTTTTCCCGCTTGCTCAGAGGTTCGGCAACGTGTTCGCTCGCAGACATTCCCACCCCAATCGCAAATGCAGTAGGCAGCGTATCCTACATCTGTCCTCCAGCAACCGGTACATCTGCAGGATATCGCGGCATCACGGGGGCGATTAGCTCTTGGGGCATGGCGACGATTGGGGCGCTGGCACAACTGGGAGACCTAGACAATGACGATGACCGACACCGCGAAATCATTCTTCGAGGCTTGTGAGACCGGGAAAGGCTGGGTTGAGTGCGCGCAGTACTGCGCCCCAGAAGCGACATTCGCCTGCCAGTCCATCGTGCTGGCAGACACGCACACACTCGAGGCGTACACCGAGTGGATGAAGGGCCTGCTGGTGCCTCTGCCGGATGGCCACTACGAACTAAAGGGCTTTTGTACGGACAGCGACCGCGACCTCGTCATGGCCTTTGCCGTCTTCCACGGGACGCACACGGCCGACGGCGGACCGGCGGCGCCTACGGGCAAGGCGGTAGCAGCCGACTACGTCTACGCGATGGAATTTGCCGGCGGCAAGATCGCCCACATGACCAAGATCTGGAACGACACAGAGTCGCTGAAGGCACTTGGCTGGGCATAATCTTTCGGCACTTACGATCATCACGAGGGGTTGCCGTACAGCGGCAACCCCTTTCGGATGGCCCGACAGCCGGATGGGTCAGAGCTTGCGTGCTCGGATCAGCGTTCAGGCCAGCCTGCCGCCCTCCAACGCGCGATCGCCCATGAAGGAGTAAGAGCGATGCATGTGGCGGACATGGTCGCGGTAGGACTCGACATCGGTGGCTGAGTGCATGGTGGCGCGGTTGTCCCAGATCAGCAGGTCACCGGGACGCCAGCTGTGAGAATAGACACGGTCTGGCGTCGTCGCGAAGTGCACCAGGTCCATGGTGTAGGCTTGGCTCTGCTCTTCATCCCAGTCGTCGATCTGTTTCACCAGGTTATGGCTGAGGTAGTAGAGCTTGCGCGCCGTCACGGGGTGGGTCTGCACCAGATCCGTCCAGTGATCGGGAAACAGCGCCCGCTGCTCTGGCGTCAGCGGCTTGCCCTTGGACACCGCCATGACCTTGTCGTTATGGTAGTTCCACGAATGCAGAACCCGGCGGTTCTGCATATCCGCCTGACGATCAGCTGGCAGATCGTCCCAGGCTTGGATCATGGAGCAAAGCATAGTTTCGCCGCCCTCGGGCGGGCTCTGGATGCAATACAGGAACGTGGCCCCATCGAGGTTCTCATAGGCCGAGCTGTCCGAGTGCCATTCCTCTCCCATCTCGTTGAAAAAGGCCGCCGGGCTGCCGTCCGGGTGGGTCAGGTTGCCAAGGACCGAGACTTCCGGGTGATCAGGCAGGTTGAACTGCCGCCGTGGCGGTATCGAGGGCACACCGAAGCGTTTTCCCAGCGCAACCTGCGTGGCGGGTGCGAGGTCCTGTTCCCGGAACAGCAGCGCTCCATGCTCGAAGAACGCGGCGAGGATGGCGTCGAAAGTCGTTTCCTCCAGCGCTGACAGGTCGACGTCCTGGATCTCGACCCCAAAGTCGCGGTGCAGCGGGCGGGTGGTCAGCATGGCCAGTCTCCTTGGGGTCGTTCAGACGATCGGGCTGTCTTCGAGCAGCGTCGTGCGGTGCATCTCCCGCCGGTAGCGGCTGGTGTCGAACGGCGTGCCCGCGTGCAAAGTCCGACGATTGTCCCACAGCACCGCGTCCCCGGGCATCCATGCGTGGGAATAGCGATGGTCGGGGACCGTCGCACGGGAGTTCAGCTCGGCAATGTAGGCGTGGGCACGGGCATCTTCCCAGCCCTCGATCCCAATGGTCACACGGGTGCCGAAGTAGAGCGCCTTTCGCCCGGTCAACGGATGGCGCCGCACCAGCGGCCAGCGCACCACCAGCTCATCGGGAACATTGTAGGCGCCCGCCGCGGTCTCTGCTTCCCCCTTGGTGCGCAGGAAGTTGTTCAGCCCACTGACCGAATGGCAGGCGGTCAGGCCCTCCGCCTCGGCCTGCTCGGCTGGGTTGAGCGCATCGAAGGCGGTGTACATGCAGGCAAACACCGTCTCTCCGCCCGATGGAGGCGTCTCCAGGCAATACATCATCGAGGCGCGGGCAGGATGCTCCAGGTGCATATGGTCCGAATGCCATTCGAGCTCGCCCGATCCGTCCGTAGGGGCGAACGACACAATCTTCTCACCGGTGTTTCCGATCACGAAGATCTCCGGGTGACCGGGTAACTGGGCCGCAACACGCATGGTTGGGGCGAGGTCGGCGAGGGCACCCGAGAACGCGACCTGCTGCGCCGGAGTGATCTGCTGGTTCCGGAAGATCAGCACCCCGTGACGTTCCAGAGCCTCCTCGATCGCAGCCTGAGTCTCGGGTGCGGGCACGTCGGCCAGCGAGACACCGCGCACTTCGGCGCCGATCACGCTGTCGGTTGGCAGTATCTCAATCGCCATGAAGCGTCTCCACTGACATTTGGGCACGATCCCTTTGCACCCCCAGAACTCAACAATTCGCGATTGCCATGGGACAGGCAAGCCAATTCACATGCGCAATGAGCCCAAGGATGCCCCGTCGGTGTCTACTTGAGCGCTGTGGTGCCCGCTGATGGACGCATGGTCTGGTGGGGTCTCGGCGGTGAATTCAGGCGGCAGACCAGCATGGACCGAAGTTGCTGGAACAAGTGGCTTGCGACCGAGAGGCGTGTGCGGACCGCGGCGCTCCAGTCCCTACCTCTCTCAGCGATTCCAGTTTCTGCTTTGGACGGTCCGCCGGATCGATCGCTTCAGGCGACGGCAAACTTCGCTGCCTGTCGGTTCCGTCTCATCCCGGCGAGCGAAAAGGAGCTCCGTTCGTCTGAAAGTGCTGCCTCAGCATCTTCGGTCTTGTTTCTTCAACAATTCGAACCGAGTTCCCGCAAAATTCTGGATCAGTTTCGGAGGCCACGACCAACGACCAGCTCCGATGTCTGAGTCATACGTTTGGCATACGCAAAACATACGTTTGTCATACGCCCGGAATCCCGGAGAATGGGATCACCTGTATAGGTGCGGCCCGACAGCGTTGTTTCAGCAGAAAGATCCGCCCGGGAGGAGTTCCTTTTCCCGGTTGAGCGTCCGTTCTAGCCTGGTAGCTGTCTCGGCCGGATCTCGACCCGGTACGATGGGCTCGCAGAAGCGCATGATGATATGCCCGGGCTTCTTGACCTGAAACCCTTCGGTCCAACAGTGGCCAGCATTGTTCACAACGGGGATGATCGTAGCGTTGGTGCTGGCATAGAGGAGGCCCAAGCCGCGCAGGAAGGGTTTGGTCTGCCCCGGCTTCACCCGCGTCCCCTCTGGGAAGAGGAGGATCGAGCGGCCACTGGCGAGGCTTTCACGACATTCTTTCACGATGCGGCGGAGGTTGCGGCCCTTCTGTTCGCGAAAGACAGGGATCATTGGCGCCTCCCGAAGTCCCCAGCCAAATATGGGGATGTCCATCGCTTCGGACTTCGTGATCACGTTGATGTCTGCGAAGAGTGCCGTGAAGGCGATAGATTCCCAATAACTCTGGTGATTGCTGACGAAGACTACCGGACCGTCAGGCACACGGTCCAAGCCGTCCAGCATGTAGTGGACGCCACAAATGGTGCGCGCTGCCCAAACAAACCCAGAGGACCAGAGACGCAACGCCCAGCGCACTTCCGCCGGGACCCGGCGCACCTGGAAGTAGGTGAGTATCACCACGCCAAAAGGTAGCGACCAGACAAGCACCGTCAACTCGAAGAGCCGTGTGCGCAGAACAGCACCGACGGACGCGAGACCCGACGTCTGCCCGTCCGAACGAGTATTCACGGCTTCGGTCATGTCCCACCATCCAATTCGCCGCGCACTGCAGTCCACCACCCAAAATCACTAAAACACATCTATTGTATAATGATTACAGACCGGATGACGGATGGACAGAAAAAACTCGGTGAGGGTGGGGTCGGCCTTGCCAACGCTGTCGAACGCCGCCACAACGTCCCCGCCCGGTCAACAGCGCCCGGGTCGTTCAACAGATCGGTTGGACTAATCGCGGTGATTGGAACAGGGTGTCATATGGACAGTCGCAAGCCGTACGTTATTGGTGAGTATTACTCTGATCCTGCTGAAAAGCAGAAATTCCTTCGAGATATTTTCGATGTAACTGCCCCTTATTATGAGGGAGTTGCGAAATGGGGCTGGTTTTGCTCAGGCAACATCTACCGCCGCAAAGTGCTTGAGCGGGTTGGATTCAAGAGCCACATGCGGGCCGTCGATGTTGCGTCGGGAACTGGCCCGGTGGCGCGCGCGTTGCTGCACTACGTCGACAGCCCGGACCAGGTCGTCTGTGTCGAGCCCTCTGCAGGTATGATCGCCGAATCCAAGAAGACGGTGCCATGTGTGCATCATCAATCGACGGCCGAGAGTCTGCCCCTCGAAGACCAAAGCTTTGATTTTCTGACAATGGGATTTGCCCTGCGTCATGTGGACGACCTGGATGAGACGTTCCGCGAGTTCCACCGGGTTCTGAAGGATGGTGGCAAGGCGCTGATCATGGATGTGACCGTTCCTACCAATGCCTTCGGGCGCTTCCTGTTCCGTGCGTACTTCAAGCACATTCTCCCAACCCTGACCCTGGTCTTCAGCCGGGATCGGGAGACCTACCGCCTGATGAAGTACTACTGGGAGACAATGGATCAGATGACTGATCGCGAGGAAGTCGCCAAGATCATGCGCGAGGCGGGCTTCTCGAAGGTCGAACATCGTATCCTGTTGGGCTGCTTTTCCGAGTATGAGGCAGTGCGGTGACCGGTCCGGGCGCAAGCCCGGAGCACCTGTTCGCCGTACTGATCCCCGCCCACAACGAAGCCGCAACAATCCGCGAGATCGCCGCGGCAGCACTTGGGCATTGCCCGTGGGTCATCGTTGTGGACGATGGGTCAACCGATGACACGATCGCCGCGCTCGATGGCTTGCCGGTCGAGATCCTCCGGCATTCAGACAACGTCGGGAAAGGCCCGCGCCTCGTAGAAGGCTTGACCCATGCGGTGGCTGCTGGTGCGACTGCGGTTCTCACCATGGACGCCGACGGTCAGCACGACCCGAACGATATTCCAGCCTTCCTGGCGATGTCCCGGGCACATCCGGATGCGATGGTCCTGGGCAACCGGATGGTGGACCGCACCGGCATGCCGACACACCGGGCGCTCTCTATCGCAGTGGGCGATTTTGCGATAAGCTGGGCAACTGTACGGCGGCTCCAGGACTGCCAATGCGGCATGCGGGTCTACCCGGCAACGACTGCAGCGATCCCAATGTCGGAAAGGGAGCGGACAAGGTTCGCCTTTGAGACCTCAGTTCTGCTGCACGCGGCCGATCGGGGCATTCCCTTCGTACGCACGCCCATCGCCGCGCGCTACGCTGGCTATACGGTCCGCCGCAGCCACTTTCGGCCGACACGGGACACATTGCTTATCGCCCGGGCGATCACCGTGTTCTTGGCGAAGCGTCTATTCCGGCCAAAAGGTCTATTGATCGCCCTCGGTCTACTGCGCTAAAACCGGACCTTAATCGGATTTCCAAGCGAGGCGCATATGACAATCCTAATTCGCAGTTTGTTGCTGCTGTCTCTGTTCGCTGTCGCAGGATGCAGGGTTGCTCCACTCTACAACGTCAATGATGCCACATTCCCGCTGCCGGCGGCGCCAAGCCAGCAACTGGGCATGGATGACTATCGCAATGCGATCGTTCGCGCCGGTGCAAACCGTGGCTGGGTGTTTGAGGACGTCGAGCCTGGACATATGATCGGCAAGATCGCCGTGCGCGGCAAACACTTCGCGACGGTGGATGTGTTGTTCGATCAACAGCAGTTCTCCATCGTTCACAAGTCATCGCAGAACCTGAACTACGATGCGTCGACAAACCAGATTCACCCAAACTACAACAGCTGGGTGAGGCTGCTGCAACAGGACATCCAGACCGAGATCGCGCGCATCAACGCGACTTGATCTGGGCGTTGGGCACGCCCGCGGCCGTCCCCGACTACGTGAATGCCGACGGTTATGCCGTGGACGAGGCCTTTTTCGACGGTCACTTCCCCGCGGCGCCGCTGGTCCCGGGGGCCATTTTGGTGGCTCAACTGGCGGCGCATCTCGAGAAGTCCGCCCTCTCGATAGGGAGATTGAAGCGCATGAAGTTCATCCGTCCCTTGCTGCCTGAAACGCCGTTTCAGATTACGTGCAGCGGCGGTGGGTCCGACTGGCAAGCGCGGTTCACGGATGCAGATGGCCCATTTGCCCAAGCGCGATTCCAAGTTGTCCCAATCAGCCCCTGAAACGCTCCCGGCTTGGCGCCGCGAACCGGAACGAGGCGGCGGGACAGCCATTCGACTGATGTGCTGGCTGGCTGTGCGGCTGCCGGGCTGGTTGGCGCGGCCGGTGGTCACCCTCGCGGCGCTGTACTTTTCGGTTTTGCCGTCCCGGACGTCGCGAGAAGGCGCCGATGCCTATATGCGCCGGGTGCTGGGGCGCACCGGCTTCTGGGTGCGTTTTCGACAAGTGCACCGCTTTGCGAACGTCGCCTATGAGCGGATTCTGCTGTTGACCAGCGGGGCAGCCGGTTTTCGGATCGGCCCGGCGGACCATCCCGTCATCGAAGAGCGCGTCCGGGCGGGGCAGGGTGCGGTGCTGTTGGGCGCGCACTTCGGGAGCTTCGAGGCTCTCCGCGCGTTCGATCAAACCCTGCCGGGGATGTCCGTGCGCTATCTGATGTTCCAGGACAATGCCCGGCAACTGACGGATGTGCTCGAGCAACTGAACCCGGACATTGCCGAACAGGTCATCTCGGTCTCTGATGGTCAGAACGCGATGCTGGCGGTGCGCGAGGCGCTGGAGGAGGGGCACTTCGTGGCATTCCTCGGTGACCGCGAGACGGAAGCCAACCCTCGCGCCCAGGTGGTGGTCAACTTCTTCGGCGAACCCATTTCAATACCGCGTGCGCCCTATCTTTGCGCAATCATGGCACGCGCGCCGTTGATCACCGCCTTCGCCGTCTACAAGGGCCCCAGAACCTATGAAGCGCGCTTTAGAGAACTGTACGATGGATCAGAGGTGGCGAGGAAGGATCGGGACCAGCTCTGCCAGGCGCTGGCGCAATCCTATTGCGACGATCTGGAAGAAATGTGCCGCCGTCATCCTTACAATTGGTTCAATTTCTTTGATATCTGGCGGAAGTGCTCGCGCTGAGACCTGCAAATTCGAGACGCCTGCGACACTGGAGTTGCTACTTGCGAACCTCGAGGTCTCGGCAGATGAGGTTGCCTATCGAGAGGAAGTCTTCCATCCCGCACTGCCCGAGCCACAGGTCACCACCGGCACCATGTGGATGGGCCCGGATGGGGAGCTCGTGCGCATGCAGCTTTGGCCCGAGCGCGAAACCGTCAATGTCGGTGAGCGCTTCCTGACCGTCACGACACCTGGCGGGGAGCCGAATATCCTGCCGATACCCGATGACATGGCGCCCTTCTTTATGGCGCTCCGCGGCATCCTGTCCGGGCGTCCGGGCACTGTTTCGGCCAGCTATCCCATGGCGCTGCAGGACTCCGGTCCGCCCTGGCGGATCTCGCTCAACGCCGGCGCCTCTGACCAGATGCAGACCGTTCTGACAGGATGTGGCGGCCAGCTGCACACGATCGAGCTGATCTTGCCGGATCTCGCCCGGAGAGTCCTGAGCTTCGAGCCGGGGGCCTGATGCGGCTTTGGTTGGTTCTGCTGATGGCAAGCCTGATGGTGTTGATCACGGCGGGAACGCTTCGGCTCGACACCAATGCGGACAAGGCGTTCGGGCGCGATGCGGGCTTTGCCTCGGTGTTGGAGAGCCCGGCCGGGCGCATGCTGACCGTTCTGGTCACCGGACCTGACAGCGCCGACCGCAACCGTGCGGCGGCAGCGATCAGCGTGGCACTAGCATCGGACAGCGCGATTGAACGCGTCATCGTGCGCCCGGAGGCCCCGGCCCCAGCGTTGCTCGACTGGATCTGGGCGCATCGGTACCTCCTCGCCCCGCCGCAACGGGGGGCGTTCGAGCCCGATGCGATGGCCGGGGAACTGACGCGTGCCCGCAAGGCCCTGGTCCGGACCTCCGAGGCCGCGTTCGCGCCGAGATATCTCCAGGACCCCGCCGGGAGCTTTCGTCGCAGCATCGAGGGGGTCGGCGCCATGGCGGACACAGCCCTCGTGCTGGAACAGGGCTACTGGCAGAGCCGTGACGGCACGGCGTCCGTCCTGTTTGCAGAGATGTCCGACCAGCCCTTCAACATGCAGATCCAGCAGCGTCTCGACGGGACGGTCCGGGACGCGGCGGGGGCACAACCCGTCGTGATCACCGGCCCTCGGGCAGTCAGCGCCAGTGTGAACGCACGGATCAGCCAGCGCTCGCTGATCGTGGCAGGGATCGCAACAGGCCTGCTGCTGGGTTGGCTTGCGTGGCTCACTTGGTCATTACGGGGTCTCGCGCTCCTTATGCTTCCGATCTTGGTCGGCGCGGCAACGGCGGCGCTGTCGGTCCAGTTGGCCTTCGGCAGCTTGCACGCGATTGCCGCCGGGTTCGGCGGCGCTCTCATGGGCCTCGCCATGGACTATCCCATCCACCTTGTCAGTCACGCAGGCGCCGCCGCGCAGGCCCGCGCGCTGAGGTGCATCGGGATAGGGGCGGCGACGACCTCGGTCGCTTTCCTCGCCTTGCTCGGCTCGGGTCTGCCCGTGGTCATGCAGGTGGGCGTCTTCGTGGCAACGGGCTTGTTGGCCTCGGCCCTGACCTGCTGGGCGTTGCGCGAGGTCTTCGCACAGCACCCCTTGCGTCCCGCGCCTGTTGCAATCCCGATGCCGCGGGTTCCGCGGCCGGGGTGGATCTTCGGCGGCCTCATCGCCATCGCTTCCGCAATTCTCTGGCAGCTCCCCCAGATGCCCTCGTCCAGCCTCGTGCAGCTTCCGCCCGACGTGCGGGCCGACCTCGACCGTGTTCATCAGGCGCTGGACCTGCCCTCCGGCAGATACGTCATAGAAGTCCGTGCATCCGAACTGCCGCAGATCCTGGCCCGCCAGCGCACCCTGGCGCCGGTCCTCGCGGACGCCAAGGCATCCGGCGAGATCGGACGGGTCCGCATGCTGGCCGATGCCTTCCCGCAACAGCCCACCGATGCGCAGCTGCAGCTGCCGGCACTGACAGACGCACTGGAAGCCTCCGACCTCACCCCGTCCTACGCACCAACCATCCTGGCTTTGCACGAGGCGGCGCTGACCCAGGCGGCGACGCCCAAACCGCTGCCTGAACCGGCCTTCTCGGACTCCGGGCTCGGGTCTCTGCTGGAGCGCACCGAGGGAGGATACCTGGGGCTTGCTCAGCTCTGGGACGTGCACGACCCGGCGGCGCTGTCGAGCCGCCTTGCCAGCGCCGACCTGCCCGGGGTCGCCTTGATCGACCGCCGCGCAGACATCGAGGGATGGATTGCGGACCTGACCCGGCGTGCCCTCTGGTGCCTTGTCGTCGGTGGTTTGCTGGCGGTGCTCCTCCTGGCCTGGTTCGTCCCGCGCAAGCAGGATGTGGCGTTGATCCTGGCGGCAACCGCGGCAGCGGCCAGCGTGACCGCCGTTGCCGGTCACTGGCTGGCAGGCGGGCTCGGGATCTTTGAGATCGTCTCGTTGATCCTTGTCGTTGGCATCGGCATTGACTACGGCCTGTTCCTGCGCAGCGCCCGGGGGACGGAAGAGCTGCTATTGGCGCTCACCTCGGTCTTTCGCTGTGCGGTAACCACACTACTTGCCTTTGGCGTGATGGCGTTCTCTGGTGTGGTCGTCTTGGAAAGCATTGGGATGACCGTTTCCATCGGGGTGGCACTGATGATGCTCTGCCACGTGGTACGGCCGGTCGGACGATAGGGCGAGGAATGCGCTGCAGATTGGATCAGATCGGGATCTCGGCACGTGCCGCCGTCTCAGCGCTTGGCTGGGGGGCGGGGCCGCATGTCGATGCGATGCGTCAGATGCGCTCGGGCCTGCGTGCCTGCGATCTCGACACTGTGGATCTGCCCTGCTTCATCGGGCGGGTCGATGGCATCGAGGAGTTGGCCTTTCCCCCAGCCCAAGCGGCCTTCGACAACCGCGCAACCCGGCTTGTCATGGCTGCAGCTTGTGAGGACGGGTTCAGGGACCATGTGGACCGCGCGGTTGCGCGCTGGGGTGCGTCCCGCGTCGGGCTGGTGATCGGCACGTCGACCTCGGGCGTCGAGCGGCTGGAACAGGTCTATCGCGACCGCGACGCCGATGCCCCGCTGGCCGAGAGCTACACGATCCGCCACCACAACGACCACCACGCCGTGACAGCCTTTCTGGAGGAATACCTCGGGGTCGCGGGGCCGGTCTTCACTGTGTCGACCGCGTGTTCGTCCTCGGCCAAATCACTTGTCGATGCGGCGCAGCTCATACAGCTGGGAATCTGCGATGCGGTCGTCTCCGGCGGCGTGGACAGCCTCTGCATGACCTCGCTCTACGGGTTCGAAGCGCTCGAGCTGGTCTCGCGCCAGCCCTGCCGCCCGGCGGATGCCGACCGTGACGGCCTCTCGATAGGCGAGGCGGCGGGTCTCCTGCTTCTGGAACGTGGCTCGGAGGGTCCGTTCCTGTCGGGGTACGGCGAAAGCTCGGACGCCGTGAACATGTCCACCCCGCCGCCCGACGGCGCGGGGGCGGCCACGGCCATGTCTGCCGCGCTCTTGCGGGCGGCGCTGACGCCCCAGGATGTCTCCTTCGTCAAGCTCCACGGAACCGCGACCCCGATCAACGACCAGGCCGAGACGACGGCGGTGGCGGCGGTTGTGCCGGGGACCGCGGCGACATCCCTGAAGGGCCTCGTCGGACACACACTGGGCGCTGCCGGCGCGCTCGAGACAGTCATGTGCCTCGACGCGATGGAGGCCGGGATCGTGCCGGGCACCGCCGGCCTTCAGAGCAAAGACCCAGCCATCGCGATCGAAATCCCCACAGCGACCGTCGAGACACCTGTGCATCACGTGGTCTGCAACGCGTTCGGCTTTGGCGGCAGCAATTGCGCGCTGGTGCTGAGCGCACAATGAACTGGGCCGTCTACGTCAATGCCGTCGGCTTCGTCGCACCGGGCCTCGACACCGCGGCAGATCTGCACGCCCACCTCAATGGGGTCACCGTGACCGAACCCCAGGGCTGGACGCCCGCTCCCATCTCCCTCAACCCGCGCCAGGCCCGGCGTCTGAGCGAGAGCATCAAGCTGTCGATACAATGTGCCGAGCAGATCGCCCCCGCGTTGCCGCCGGGGGCCGGCTGGGTCTTTGCCAGCTCCGTTGGCGAAGGGGTCACGCTGAACGAGATTCTGAGTGCTCTCCGCCAACCGGACGTGATGATCCAGCCGGTGAAGTTCCAGAACGCGGTGCACAACGCGGCCCAGGGCCAGTGGTCGATCGCTGCCCAGGCAGCGGGGCCGGGCACCAGTCTGGCGGCCTATGACGACACCTTCGCGGCGGGGCTGCTCAAGGCGGGGATGCAGGTGGCGTTGGAGGGGATCCCCGTCGGGGTGGTCGCCTTCGATGCGCCCCTGCCGCCGCCGCTGCACGAGAAACGCGCCTTCGCGCTGTCCATGGCCGCGGGTCTTGCCTTGTCGCCGGAACCGACAGACGGGACCCTTGCCGCGCTGGACCTCTCATGCGCCGCTGCCGCCGATGCGCCGGTGCCCGGTTCTCCGAACGCGGCGGATTGGCTGACCGAAAGCAACAACCCCGTGCGGGCCGCGATCCCGTTGCTGGAGCGCCTTCTGCACAAGGATCCTGAGCCGCTCGCACTGCCCGTCTCGCGCGGCACTGTCCTCAATGTGGTGCCGCGCTATGACTGAGCAGGCGACCCAGCTCGAGATCGCGCGCGCGCGGATGCCGCACCGCGGCGCCATGCAACTGATCGAGGAGATTGCCGAGATTGACGCCACCAGCATCCGCTGCATCTCGACCGGCCATACGGCGGCGGGGCACCCTCTGCGGCTCGACGGAGTGCTCTACGTCTCGGCGCTGGTCGAACTCGGCGCCCAAGCCGCGGCGGCCCATGCCTCGGTCCACGGCATGGGTGGGGCGCATGCCGGGCTGGTCCTGGCGATGAACGATGTCGAGATCCACGGCATCCGGGTGGATGCACCAAGGCTCGAGATCCTGGCCACATTGGCCGAGAGCATTCACGGGGCTGCGAGGTACACCTTTGCGGTCGACGGTCCGGCGCGGCTTCTGAGCGGAAGCCTCCTTCTCAGCATGCAGATGAGGCCCGAATGAAGACGGCGCTTGTGACGGGCGGCTCCAGCCCCATCGGCGGGGCGATCTGCCAGGAACTGGCCGCGCAGGGCCACCATGTGATCGTGCACGCCAACAGCAATACCGCCGCGGCCGAGGAGACGGTCGCCGCCATCGCGGACAAGGGCGGCAGCGCGGAGGTTATGGCGCTGGACCTCACGGATGTGACGGGGGCCGAGGCGGTCCTGTCGGCCCGCGTGCGCGAGGCGCCGATCCAGATCCTGGTCCACAACTCCGGCCTGCACCGGGATGTGCCTTTCGCGGGCATGAGCCATGAGGACTGGCAGCAGGTCATCGACGTCAACCTGACGGGCTTCTTCGCAGCGCTGCGGCCCCTGATCATGCCGATGATGCGCAGCCGCTGGGGCCGGATCGTCGGGATCTCGTCGCTCACCGCCGTCACGGGCAATCGCGGGCAGTCGAACTATGCGGCCGCCAAGGGGGGCATGCTGGCCTTCGTGAAGTCGATCAGCCGGGAATACGCCAGCCGGGGCGTAACCGCCAATGTCGTCGCCCCCGGCCTGATCGACACGCCCGAGATCCGGGCCATGGATAACTTCGATGCGCTCAAGGCGCTGTGCCCGGCAGGCCGGCC
>JBCCDA010000055.1:0-29130 GCA_039033215.1 Pseudomonadota bacterium
CCAAACTCTCTCTTAGTTCAGGCCGCAATTGGTCCCAAAAACTCTGACGACGGACACTCGGCATTTTCTTCATCAAATCAGGATCTTAAGATTTCTGGCGGAGAGAGCGGGATTCGAACCCGCGATAGAGTTACCCCTATACACGCTTTCCAGGCGTGCGCCTTCGACCACTCGGCCACCTCTCCGACCGGCGAAAACTAGTTAGGCGACGCTATAGACGCAAGGTAAACCGACAGGCGCCCATCAAGTTGCTGTGCGGCCGTTCACGATTGACGCACACCCAACCAACCGGTCAGTACCGCTAGTGTCAGCGTGCACGTGGTGACAAAAAAACCCTGCAAAGCGGCTAAATCCGTGCAAATCTCTCGACCAACAAATCGAGAGCGCAGGGAGAGCGATAATGAAACAACACATCATGGCAGTCATGGCCGCCTCGATGCTGATCATCCCCGCAAGTGCCGCCGAGCTTGGCGCTGTGGACGAACCGATCCGGCTTGCGATCAATGAGTGGACTGGCCAGCACGTCACAACACACCTCGCGGGCCAGATGCTTGAGAAAGCCGGATACGAGGTCGAGTACGTCACCGCCGGTTACATGAACATGTGGCAGGCGATGGCGGACGGGGAGGTCCATGCGGCGCTCGAAGTCTGGACCTCGAACGTCTCGGATAGTTTTGCCGAGCTCGAGGCCTCCGGGAAGGTCGTCGATATCGCGGGTCTGGGACTGGAGGCCAAGGAAGGCTTCGCCTATCCCTCCCATGTCGAGAAACTGTGCCCGGGATTGCCGAAGTGGGAAGCGCTGATGGACTGCGCCGGCCAGTTCGCCACTGCTGAGACGCTGCCAATGGGGCGTCTTGTTGACTATCCGGCTGACTGGGGCACCCCGGGGGCTGATCGCGCGGCGGGGTTGGAACTGCCGTTCAAGGCGGTCCCCGCGGGCTCGGAGGGAGCCCTGATCGCGGAGCTCCGGGCATCGACGGAAAAGGAATCCCCGTTGCTCATCGTCTTCTGGCAACCGCACTGGGCGATGACCACCTACGACGTGAAGTTCGTCGAGCTGCCGGAGGGCACGGAAGCCTGCTACGAAGATGCCTCCTGGGGGCCGAACCCCAATGCCACGTCGGACTGCGACTTCATCCCGACGCGCATCTTCAAGGCAGGCTGGTCTGGGCTGGCGGACAAGTGGCCCGCCGCCTACGAGATCCTCGAATCGTACCAGCTGTCGACCGCCACGCAGCAGCCGCTGATGGGCGCGGTCGACGTCGATGGACGGCCTGTCGAGGAAGTTGTCGCCGAGTGGATGGCGGAGAACGAGGACGCCTGGCTGCCGGTCGTCGAAGCTGCCGTCAACTGAGCGACGAAGCCCTTTGCAAATGGACAGCCAAGCGGTTATCGGCTGCCGAGACCTGTGGATGGTATTCGGCGACCGGGCCGCGGATGAGCTCGGCAAGTCACGCAAAGCCGATGATACTCCGCGTGACGTGGCGAGCCGACTGCGGACGGGAGGGCTGATACCCGCCGTGCGCGGCATCTCCTTCGAGGTTGGCGTTGGAGAGCTCTTTGTCGTGATGGGACTGTCCGGTTCGGGCAAGTCGACGGTCATCCGCTGCCTGTCACGGTTGCTGGAGCCGAGTGCCGGACAGGTCTACATCGACGGCGAAGACATCACCCAGTCATCGCACAAGCGCCTCGTGGACATGCGACGCGAGAAGATGGGGATGGTGTTCCAGCATTTCGGCCTCTTCCCGCACATGACGGTCGCCGACAATGTCGCCTATCCCCTGAAGGTGCAGGGCAAGAGCAAGCAAGAGAGACAGCGGCGCGCGGCCGAGATCATTGAACTGGTAGGCCTTGCCGGGCGTGAGACGGCCTATCCCAGGGAACTGTCGGGCGGGCAGCGCCAACGCGTAGGCATCGCGCGCTCGCTGGCAGTCAATCCGGAGATCTGGTTTCTTGACGAGCCGTTCTCGGCGCTCGACCCGCTGATCCGCCGCCAGTTGCAGGACGAGTTCCTGCGCCTCCAGGCGGAGCTGCAGAAATCGATCGTCTTCATCACCCACGATATCGCGGAGGCGCTCAAGCTCGCCGACCGGATCGCCATCATGCGCGATGGCGAGATCGTCCAGATCGGGACGCCGGCCGATATCGTCCTCAACCCCGCCGACGACTACGTGGCCGAGTTCGCGCGCGAGGTGCCGCGCGCCCGCGTGATGACGGTGTCCGACCTTGTCGAACCGCTGGACAGCCGAGTGCCCGATACCCGAGCGCCCGCCCTGCCGATGGACATCTCGCTGGAAGAGGCCCTGATGCGCTGCCTCGCCGCCGAGGAGTGTCGGCTGATGCCGGTGACCAACGGGTCTGGCGATGTCGTCGGCCAGCTCTCGGCAGGGGGGCTCGCGCGCGGTCTTGGTTCGGCGTGGAGCGTCGAGTGAGCATCGCCGACGACGCGCCGATCCAGCTGCCGGCACTGGGCAAGGGGGCCATCACGGCGGCGATCATCATCGGCGCTGGGGTCCTGTTCGGAACGCTGGCGCACATCGTCCCCTGGATCGCACAATGGCCCGCCGACTGGACCTTGCCCGCGACGGAGTGGATCGGCGCTGTCATCAGCTGGGTACTCGAGGCCGTGAAGCCGGCGGCGCGCGGCCTGTCGTGGTTGCTGGGCTTTGTGATGGACAGCGCCAACTCGGTGCTTACCGAGACGCCGTGGCCCATGGTCTTCGGCCTCTTCGTTGCCCTTGGTTGGTGGGTCGGCGGGGCATGGATGGCAGCGATGACGATCGCATGCCTAGGGTTCGTCCTCGCCTCGGGCTACTGGACCCAAAGCATGAGCACGCTGGCACTGGTCGCGGTCTCGGTGCCATTGGCGCTGACGTTCGGGTTGCTGATCGGCGTTCTTGCCCGGGAGGTGCCGTCGATCAAGCGCGCGGTCGAGACGGTGCTGGATGTCATGCAGACCGTCCCGACCTTCGCCTACCTCACGCCGCTGCTTGTCCTCTTCGGCTTTGGTCCGGTCGTCGGCCTGATTGCATCGGCCATCTACGCGGCGCCGCCGATGGCCCGAAACGTCCTCCTGGGGCTGGAGCGCGTGGATCCCGAAATCCGCGAATCTGCCATCATGATCGGCACCACACGCTGGCAACGGCTGCGCGAAGTCGAAATCCCGGCGGCAATGCCGCAAGTCCTGATCGGGGTAAACCAGTGCGTGATGGCTGCCTTGAGCATGGTCATCATCGCGGCTGTGATCGGCGGTTTCAATGACATCGGCTGGGAAGTCCTGCTCACGATGCGTAAGGCACAGTTCGGACAGGCGCTGATCGCCGGCCTCGTGATCGTTGTCTTCGCAATGCTCATCGACCGTATGAGCACCGCCCTGTCGAGACCCGAGGTGCGGGGACATAGGCAGATCGCGCTGATACTGATGGCGGTGTCGGTTGCTCTTGGGATCGTGTTTGCCCTGACGGGAGGCGCCCATGATCCGTCCGTCATGGGCGTGATGGCCCCCGTCGCGGGGACCGTAGATGCCGGGCTCACCGAGTTCACGAAGTCAAACGGAGCAACGCTGGACAGCCTGAAGAACGGCGCGATGTTCTACGGCCTGCTGCCCCTGCGCATAGGTCTGGACGACGCGGTGCTTCCCTTCACCTGGGGATTTGCGTGGACGCAGGCGCTTAGCGTTTGGTTTCTGGGTCTGTCGGCGGCGATTGTCGCCGTCCTGCTGTCGCGGGGCTTGATCGCGCTGGCGACGATGACGTTTTGCGCACTCACGATCTATCACACAGGGCTGACCAACTTGCCCTGGCCGGTCGTGATTGTTGCGGTCACGGCAACCAGCTGGCGCGTCGGCGGCTGGAAGCTGGCAATGCTTGCCTGCCTCTCGCTGGGCACGATCCTGCTCGCCGGGTTGTGGGACCGCGCCATGCTCTCGATCTATCTCTGCGGCGCTGCTGTTCTGATCTGCGCGGTCGTGGGTGGCCTTCTGGGACTACTGGCGGCGCTCAGCCCGATGGCCTGGCGCTTTCTTCGGCCGGTCTGTGACACCTTGCAGACGATCCCGCTGTTCGTCTTCCTGATCCCGATGCTGATGTTCTTCCAGATCGGCGAGTTCTCGGCGCTGCTTGCCATCTGCGCCTATGCGATCGTCCCGATGATCCGTTACACGCGCCATGGTCTTGTCGCGACACCGCCGGAGCTTACGGAAGCCGCCGTGGCCTCAGGCGCGACACCGTCTCAGATCCTCTGGGATGTGCGGCTGCCCTATGCAGCCCCCTCGATTCTGCTGGGGTTGAACCAAACCATCCTCTACGCGTTCGCGATGCTGGTGATCGCCGCGCTGATCGGGACGACTGGGCTGGGTCAGTCGATCTATATCGCTCTGGGAAGCGCGGATGTCGGCCTCGGGATCGCGGCAGGCGCGGCGATGGCCCTGCTGGCGTTGATCGCGGATCGAACGGTACAGGCCTTCGCGGCCGAGCGGCGCAACGCCCTCGGCCTTTAGTGGGGTCAGGACTACTTCCTGCGGTAGTTGCCTCAAGGGTAAAGGACTAGCTCTCTTCAAGCTCGCCTGCCGATCTACAACTGGTGGATGTGACCCCCGGTACATGCGGTGGGCTAGCTCGGTGACCATCGGTCACGAGATGGAAGTCGCTTGCCCCAAAAAACCCTCTGTGGTCTCGGTGATCACGCTGTTCGTGCCATCACTGCGCTCAACACGCCGATCAGGAAGGCCGTGCTGAAGCCGAAAGTGAGAAGCCCGGAAACTGCCGAGATCGCACCGAACATTCGGGAGTGTTTGGTTAGTGTGACATCGCCGTAGCCGAGGGTCGTCGTGGTCACCAAAGCGAAATACATAGCTTCCTCGAGAGTGTGCAGTGCATCAGTCAGTTTGAGAGCTGATGCCCAGAGCAAAATCTGCAATGCATGGCCCAGCAAGACCGTGCCAAACCCGGTAGACATCATTGCGAGCCATGTCGCCAGGGGCGACCAATGAGCCGTTGCTGGACTGAGGGACTGCAGCGCGCCGACGCCTGCCAATATGACGGCGATGTGCACACTCGCGGTTCCCGCCAGAACAATGAGCCCCATGGCAATCTGGCGTCTGAACGTCATTCCGTCACTCCTTCTTGATCACGAGCGCCCACCACTAGCCTTGAGTCGCTGCGACGGTAAGTGCTGCTGTTGTCATTGGCGATTACATTGGCCAGACAGCCAAAGAACGAAGTCTTGGATGGCGGGGCCGCTACGTTTCGCTCGAGCCCATAGACACTTCGGTCGGCAGCTTCCCGCCAACAAGTGCATGCGCATTGGCACACGTTCTTCGCGCACGACCAGCTTGCGAGGCGTTGACGGCCACGAGTGCTGACGTTCGTGGATACCGACGCTGTCGAGATGTTGGACCGGGTGTACGGCGAAATCGGCTGCCCGAAGATGATCCGAGTCGACCAATGCAGAAAGTTCATCTCTCGCGACATGGATCTGAGGACCTATCAGAAGCGTATCACATGGGATTTCTTGCTGCCTGAAGTGCTAACGGGCAACGCCTTCATCGAGGCGTTCAATTCCAAGTTCAGGAAAAATGCTTCAACGCCCACTGGTTTCTATCGCTAGCCGACGTTTGCGAAGAGCTGGAGCGATGGCGTCGGTTCAACAACGAAGAATGACCGCACAGTGCAATCGGCAACATCCCTCTGATAACGCGGGCAAACTCAGTAGACGAAACCGGTCAGTCATGCTGAGGAAACGCGGAAAACTCTAAGCACAGATGACCGAAGGTCGGGACACAGAGTAACTTCAGGAACGAGCCGGCTGTGGGTTTTGAGCTGAGGCGAATAGTTACTCACGTAACCAGCTATCTGTGAACTCGACGGCTTCAACTCCTGCCAGGCTCTTGACCCGGTCGAGTTCTGATCTCAAGCCTGAGGTGCGTGCCCTTCCCATCCGAACCCCTGGTTCTGGCCAGAACGCGCGGACAGCCAGGTCACTGCCCATGCGCTTTGCGTCAAGTCGCCCAATCGTGCGACCGCCCTGTAGTACGGGAAACACGTAGTACCCATACTGCCGCTTGGGTTCCGGGACGAAGATCTCGATCCGGTAGCGAAAGCCGAAGAGGCGCTCGGTACGCGCTCTGTCTCGCAATGCCGGATCGAACGGTGACAGAAGGCGCACTCGTGATGACGGTTGTGACAGCGAACATGCCTGGTCGAGCAGAGCTTCGGTCGTGTAGCTGCGCCGCCATGATCCATCTGCCATCTCGATGTCTGCCTCGATGATGCGGCCGGTCGAAAGCGCTTCGACACACCACGTTTTCGCTTCGTCTCGCGTAACGATCTCGAAGAACGCGGCCAACTCTCCACTTGTGGCGAACCCCAGTCGTTCAAGCGCGCATGACATTGCCCAGTCGATGATCTCTGGATCATCCTTGCAGGCGTTCAAGTGCACTTCCGGGATCACGCGTTCTGTCAGGTCGTAGAACTTTCGAAAACCTTTCCGGTGGCAAATCGCCAATCGCCCAGACCTCCACAGAAACTCGAGGGCTGTTTTCGACGGATGCCAATCCCACCAGCCAGACGACGACTTCTTCTCATCACAACCGACATCCAGCGAACAGGCAGGACCATTGTCGGCGACGTGGCGAAGAACGCTATCGCACTCGGTCTCCCAACCCTCACGACGTCCCGTCGGCCAGCGCTTCCGCATCCCTGCTTCGTCGCGGGCGAACTTCAGGCGCCACATTGGATAGAACTGCATCGGGATTACGGCAGCGTCGTGGGTCCAGTGTTCGAACGCGGTACGATGGCGTGCAACAAGATGTTCTAGCGCTTTTGGACGATACTGACCGCGTCGTGACCAGAGGATCAGGTCATGCGCGCGGGCAAGCGTATTGACGCTATCGACTTGCACGAATCCAAGGTCTCTGAGCACTCCATCCAGATCCTTGCCGCTGCCAGGACCGGGGCCCGGGCGCAACAAAAGGTGTCGGTCTAGGAACAGATGACGGGCGCGCTGGTTATCGAGCAGAGGGCGAGCCATGGGTTCTCTCTATCGCTTGTACTGCGCCAAGGGTTAGTTGCCCGCTCCTGAGAGCGTTTCTCAGGGGTGGAGCGTCGAGAGGAGCTCAACTTCACTTCAGCTGGCTGTCCTTTGAACCTCGTCTATTGATCCCGCCGCGCGCAACAGGTCGGGCGTCGCGCTCTTGTTGGCAGTCGATGCAGAGTTTCACTCCTTGGATGGCCCGTTGGCGCGCCTCGGGGATTGGTTCTTCGCACTCGGCGCAGTGTGTCAAACTCTTACCGCGTGGCATCTGCCTCGCTTGCATCCGTTTCAACTCGTCGCTGATGGACGCTTCGATCTGCTCCTGAACAGCGCCGTCGCGAGCCCAGCCTCCTGCCATGACCGCACCTCCTGTTTGAAGACTCAGAGTAGCGCGGAGCACGTTGATGGGTCAAAGGTCCGCTGGGATTATGTGATCAAAGAATGCATGCTGGCAATATCGAACGCCTGGCGACTGGGAGGGAAGTTTCAGCGATGCGCGCAGTTTACTTCACAGGCAACAGAACTCTGGAACTGCGCGAGGTCGCAGACCCGACCCCCGGACCGGACGAGGTCATTTTGGAAATCCGCGCTTCTGGCGTCTGCGGAACTGATTTGCACGCCTATCGTAGCCCCGAGGCGTCGCAGAACATCAAAGGTCATGAACCGTGCGGCATTGTCGCGGCGATCGGCACCGCGGTCGATCCGAAGATTGCTCGCGTCGGCGCGCGTGCGATGGTTCATCATTATGACGGGTGCCGGACGTGCCGCAATTGTATGACCGGCTGGAGCCAACTCTGCGACGAAGGCTCGGTTGTCTACGGCGGGTCTGTCGGGCAGCCTCAGCGCAGGGGCGACGGTGCGCACGCCCGTTGGATGAAGGTGCCCGCCCATACGCTGGTCGCCCTGCCGGAAGCGCTGAGCTTTGACGAAGGTGCCGCGGTCAGTTGCGGGACCGGCACAGCCTGGGGCGCGATCCGGCGCATGAAGATGGAGGGTGGTGCCACGCTCGCGGTCATCGGTCAGGGGCCGGTCGGGTTGAGCGCGACGATGCTGGCGAGCGCCATGGGTGCGCGGGTTATTGCAGTAGATGTCAGCGACGACCGGCTCAAGAGCGCCAAGCGTTTTGGGGCGGACCAGACGTTGAACGTGACGGAAGGCGGATTGGGTGAACAACTGCGGGAGATGACGGGTGGGCTTGGGGTTGACTACGTCATGGAATGCTCGGGCAACGGCGCGGCCACCGAAGCGGCGCTCGCAGCGACACGAAGTTGGGGTACGCTATGTCTGGTAGGACTCGGGGCACAGGCCAGTTTCAGTACCGGCCCTGACATCATCCTCCGGCAGATCTCGATCGTCGGTTCCTGGACGTTCTCGAAGCTTGGCCAAAGGGAATGTGCGGAATTTTGTGCAACGCGCGGTCTGCCTGTTGCCGATCTCTTTACACACAAGTTCGATCTCGAGGACGCAGCCGAAGCGTACCGTCTCTTCGATACGCAGACCACCGGCAAGATGGTGCTCAGGCCTCAGTAGAATGCGGCGTCAGAACAATCAGCAGGGGGTGCTTTGAGATCCCTGAACCGGCAGGTGCCCGCCTTGGCGCTTGGATGCTGAATTGCCGTGGATGACCAGATCGAGACGGAGAGTTTCTCGATCGATCGCAACGAGATCACGGTGGCTGCCTCCGTGGATGGCACGGGTGTAGCAGGCGGCTGGAATGCAGTGGAAACCGGCAAACTTCTACGCCTAGTGTGAAGGCTTTCGCTGTGCCTTCGACTGACATCATGTCCAACTGTCGGATTTCCATGCCCAAGCTATGTTAAGGCTGGAGTGCATTGAACTGTTAGGGAACTTGCCATGACTGCCTCCATCTCGCGCCGGACCACACTAGCCGGATTGTCAGGCACAGTTGCCACTGCCGCGGCTGGTATGATCACATCACCCTCTTTCGCCGCGGCACCGATGTCGGGGGCCAGCCGGTCTGGTTTCTATCGGTTCAGGCTTGGGGCCTTTGAAGTCGGAACAATTCTTGATGGCTCGATTTCCCGCCCGGATCCGCACGGGATCTTCGGCACCGATCAGGAGCCTGCCGATGTTGCGGCGCTGGCCCAGCAGAACTTCCTGCCTGGCGACGCCCTTCGGAACGACTACTCGCCTGTTGTCGTCAACACGGGATCCAATGTAGTGCTGTTCGATACGGGCAACGGTCCTACACGCAGGCCCGGTCGTGGGGCGCTGCGCCAACGTCTGGCCGAGACTGGTATCGCTCCCGAGCAGGTTGACATCGTTGTTCTGACTCATTTCCATCCAGATCATATCGGTGGGTTGATGGAGGGAGACGACCCGGCATTTCCGAACGCCCGCTATGTGACACCGCGCGCCGAGTTCGACTTCTGGCACGCCAACCCGGAAACCCGCGGCGAAGACTATCAGGCACTGCTCGAGCGCACGGCCTTCGCAGTCGCCGACCGGACGAGTTTCTTGGAAGACGGGCAGGATGTAGTCTCTGGTATCACGATGATCGCCGCCCAGGGGCACACACCTGGCCATTCTGTTTACAACGTCGAAAGTGCGGGACAGCGTCTGATGGTCTGCGCCGACTTCTGCAACCACTTCGTGCTGTCGATGCAGCGCCCCGACTGGCACGTTCGCTTTGACATGGACAAGGAACAGGCAGCTGCGACCCGCATGCGGGTTCTCGACATGATCGCAGCTGACCGGGTGCCCTTCACAAGCTATCATATGCCATTTCCTGCCGTCGGCTTCGTCGAGAAGCAGGGCACGGGCTATCGGTATGTCCCGGTCAGCTACCAACTCGACATCTGAGGTTTGGTCGTTGTCGCGGTTGCCAGGACGTTGACTTGGCGGCACCCCGGTGAACGTAAGTGACCTGTGCGCCGCTCCCATAAAGGGTGTCGGATCCGTCGTAAACGAGTTGGCTATGAACGACGCGAGAAGTCATCGTAGCCTGTTTGTACGGATGGCTGAGGTGGCAACTGCGCAAATCCCCGATGTCAAACATCTCCGCATAGGGGGATACTGTCCTTACTGCGATCAGTGATGTCGTGACGTGCGCGATCAACAGATGATGCGCGCCGACCCGATCAATCTGGCGGGGACTAGATGAGGAGTACACTTTGCGAGGCGTTTTTCTTGTCGATCAACCCGTTCCTCATCTACCCGGAAGGCGGGCCGAAGCCTCGCGTCGGTGGAATTCCGATATGGTCGCGGCTGACCGTTTGCTGGTCACGTGATTGTACCTTTAGTATGCTGGGTTGGCGGTGTCGCCCGCGAGCGAGAAGCTCAACGCATCATTCCCGAGCTCTGGGCACAGCAGATGTAGTGTGTAGTCTTCGTTTGAACGAACACTCGCCAACTTTCGAGGGACAAAACTGATGACGACGGAACACCCTCATGCAGAATGGTCTGCCGCGATGTTCGAGGTGCTGCGTGAGGCAGAGGTCACGCTGTTTGCGCATGTGCCGGATGCCGGTAATGATCGGCTGATTGCGCTGGCAGAAGCCTGTAACGAGACCCGCGCGCTTTTGTTGACAACCGAGGAAGAAGGAGTCGCGGTCTGCGCCGGGGCAGACTTGGTCGGTGAACGTGGAGTGCTGTGCATGCAATCCAGCGGGTTGGGAAACTGCACCAACTACTTGTCGCTGGCCAAGGGCGGCCGCTTCCCACTGCTGCTTATGATCTCAATGCGCGGCGACTACGGCGAACAGAACCCCTGGCAATACCCGATGGGCGAGGCGACCGAGCCGCTGTTGCGCGCCATGGGCGTTCTAATCTTCCGGGTGGAACGCCTGGACGAACTGGAGACCGCGACAAGAGCGGCAGTCAACGCGTCTGGCGCGGGTGGTCAGGCGGCTGCGATTGTGCTCAGTCAGAAGTTTCTTGGGGCGAAGGGGTTTTGATCGTGGCGCGTTTTCCATCTGCAAACATCGATCGACGCGAGCTGTTGACGCAACTCTTCACCCAACCCCAGGACTGGCTGTTCGTGAGCGGCCTTGCCGGCGCCTCCAAGGACGCGGCTGCCCTGACCGGAGATGCGCCTAACCTCTATTCGATGGCCGGCACCATGGGCGCCGCCGTGCCCATGGGCCTTGGCCTAGCCCTGTCCGCGCCCGACCAGAACGTAGCTGTAATCACAGGCGATGGAGAGCTGCTGATGGGCATAGGCTCGCTTATCACTGTCGCCTCAGCCGCACCGCAGAACCTGACAATCGTGTGCATCGACAACTCGATGCACGGCGAAACCGGCGGCCAGAAGGGGCATACCAGCGCAACGGCAGACTTGGAACAGATCGCTCGGGGCAGCGGTATCGCCTCGACCCAGGTGATCTCACAGGCAGAGGAGATCGCTGCCGCCACCGACTTCCTGGTCAGCGCACCGGGCCCCCGGTTCTTGGTCGCGCGCGTCCTTCCCACGCCACCATCGGCCTTCAAACGAAACATGGATATGGCTACGTGCCGCGTGCGGTTTCGAGAGGCTTACCTTTCGTAGGTCGTTCGTACCTCGACTGGGAGAGCGTGAACGTCGCCCTAGTCAGTTCCCACATTCAGACGGCCGGTCATGCCGTGACGGTCGATTAGACCCTGGACCGTCCCATCCGTCCGGACCGTATGCACGAAATCCGCGACAAACTTTGCCGCCTCCGTGTTCTCAGGGTGCACGCCGATCGCCTGCCGGACAGTCGTAAAGCGCCCATCGAGAACGCGGGCGCCTGCGAGCTCCTTCGCATTCTCAAGCAGCGCGGGGCGCAGGCCCGCCAACGCGTCAAGCTCTTCGGCAACAAAAAGGTCAACCGTTCCGGCCAATCCCTCTCCGCGTAGAAGGGTCGCGTTCTGCAGGGTGCGGCTGAGATAGAGATCGTAGGCGCTTCGATCCGAAACTGCGATTCGCATTCCCGGCATGTCGATGTCTTCAAGTGAAACCGCGCCGGAACTCTCTGGCACCAGGTAGGTCGCCTCGATCTCGGTGTAGGCAGGCGAGAACGTCACCGTTTCGGCACGTTTCGGCTCGACGGCAATGAGCCCGATGTCCCAGTTGTCGCCAGCTACGGCATCTGCGACAGCGCCGGGCGAGGGGTAGGTCACATACTGGACTGAGACACCCAGCCGGTCAGCCAGGGCCCGGGCCATGTCCGGGGAGACGCCGATGGGATCGCCTGCCTCGGTCCTGTCGGTGACAAGCAGGATGTTGCCAAGGTTGACACCGGCCCTGAGGACGCCGTTGGGCGCTAGCTGATCGATGATTGCTTTGTCCATTGCCTTGGCTCCCCACCATCACATCGCGGGCGGCGCGCAGCACACCTGCTCGTACGGATAACGCTCCTTCAGAGTGCCGAAGTGCTCGAAAACATCCAGAGTGACCTCGTAGGCGGGGCGGATAATCTCGAGATGCGGTGTCCAGCAGCCCAGCTTCTGGTAAGTCGCGATACAGTTGGCAAGCACATCTTCATCGATCTTCGGAAAGAAGAGCTTCTCGGCTGCCGCAATCTCGGCAGCGGAGGCCTCATTCATGTAGGTGCGCGTCCTCGCGTAAGCACGCGTAAACGCCTTGGCCACATCACTCTCTAACCACGCTGGCGTTGCGGAGAGAGAAGAGAATCCATTGGGCCCAATCTGAGGTCCGACCTGTGCTACGACATGGCCGACACCGTCCTTCTCAAGCTGCTGCGGGAAGGGACCCTGCTGCTGAACGTAAGTACCTTGACCTTCGCGGAAAGCGCGGTCCATGTCGGCTGCACCGCCAGGGTTGATCGCCTTGATCTTTGAGAAATCGATACCCGCCCTGTGGCACGCATACTTGAACATCGCCAGCGGCTGCCCACCGCCGAAGAGCACGACCTCGGCCCCCTCGAGCTTGTGCCAATTGAAATTCGGATCCTGCTCTCTGCCCGTCAGAAAGAACCCGTCCATTTCGTTGATCTGGGCAAAGTGCATGACCTTCGGCTTCTCGCCCCGTCCGAGCACGGTGAACGACTGCGACAGCGCGGTCTGGCAAACATCGACATCACCCGCGACCACGGCGTCGATCGCCGACTTGCCCGGCGCCGAGATCGACCAGTCGTAGTCCAACCCCTCATCCTTCAGGAATCCACCCGACATTGTGGAAATCAACGGTGAATAGAACGCAGAGAACAGGGTAAACTGAATGTTGATCTTGGCCATTTGGGCGATCCTGTAGGAGTACGAGCTGGCGTTTCTCTAAGGCCGCTACTGTGCACGCGGCAACTTCACTGGTGATATAATGCGGAGCGAGAAGCCAAACGCGCGTATAGCTCTGCGGTTTGCGCTCCTCAAATCCTTCAGTCCATGAGGGATGCGATCCGTACTTCGGCTGAAGCAGTGTGGGAAATGTGTCTCGATCGGTCCGATACCCGCCTGCCGCTGCAGAGCGCCTGATTGAAGCGAACGCGGCATCTCGCGGCTACCCACTCACTAGCCTCCTGTTTCAGTGACACCGATATGGTTTTTCAGGCTGCGAACTGCATCTTCGGGTGGGCGTTCGGGGGTGTTGGCATCGGATATCATCAAACTTCGACGAACCGAAAGGAGTGGCGAGAAGGCGGCATTGAGACCGGACGCCCGCAGCGGGCCGTCTGCTTCGACATCGTCACTGGGTGTGGTGCCGGCCAGCGAAAGCAGCAGGCGCGCTTTGCTCTTGGACCCTACGGATCAAAGTCCGGTCTCGCGGCAGTTGACGTGCTGCCTCGGACTATGACTCGAGCGCCAATCAACACTGGCTCTTTCGCTCGAGTCTGCTCATCCAATGAAGCCAGTAAGAGGTGAGCCGCTTCCAGCCCAATCCGATGAGCCTCTACATCGACCGTGGTGATCGCGGGTATCGCGTGTGCCGAGAGGTCGTAGGCACCGAACCCTGCTACCGCAATATCGTCCGGTACGCTCAACCCCTGGCGCAGTGCGGCATTCATGGCCCCAAGGGCTGAGAGGTCAGAGACACACATTACCGCCTGCGTGTCGGGCCATCGCTCTAGCAGTTGGTTCATAGACATAGCGCCTTCGCGCATGGTGATTGGCGGGGCAGCATCAGCAATCAGTCGGTCGCTTTGCAAACCCAGCCGTTCTAGCGAAGCAACAAAGCCCCTCTGACGATCCGCCCCCCTTGTGTCGCGCCCTCCATCGCCTCCGATGAACCCGACGCGCCGGTAGCCTTGATCGAATAGGTGCTGAGCCATACGAGCGCCAGCTTCTGCGTTAGAAAATCCAACTACCTGGTCCAAGGGTTTGGGCGGCAGGTCCCAGGTCTCGACCACCGGAACCCCGGCGCCTGACAGCAATGCCCGACATCTATCAGTATGCGCTCCGCCGGTTACGACAATCGCCTGTGGCCTTCGGCGCAAGAATGCCTCTATCAGGCGCTCTTCTTCGGCCGTGTCATAGTCAGTGTAGCCCAGCAGGAGCTCCAATCCGCTATCGCGCAAGCCTTCGGTCAGGCCCCGCGCCGTATCGGCGAAGTTGGCGTTGTTGATCGAGGGGATCGTCAATGCCACGAAACCCGAGCGACCGGAAGCAAAGGCCGAGGCGGTCGCGTCCAGCACATAGCCCAACTCATCTGCTGCAGCCCGGATCTTTCGGCGCGTGGATGAACTGACTGAAGTGTTGGGGCGCAGCGCTCTGCTAACAGTCATGGGCGAGACGCCGGCGAGGCGCGCGACATCTGCCATAGTCGCTTTGCGATCGTCGTTCATCGCCGCCCAGATCAGCCGTGTACAAAGATGTTATCGATACCACTGCTAGTCAGAACGGCTCGAAGTTGTCAATTGAGGTCGCGTTGTGGCTCCTTCGTCCAGCGTCACCGGCATCACCAACCGACGCTCTGTCCTTACTCCCCGAACCGCTGCGACCAAGAGACGAGCCGCTGCCTTTCCCATCAAGGTGCGCTGTGAAACAGACGTCGTGAGTCGCTTCGGCAAGACACTTGTTATGTTCAGGCCGTTGAAGCCGGCAATCCCCATTTCTTCCGGTACGTCGAGGCCCGCCTGCTCACAGGCCATAAGACCCCCAAAGGCCAGATGGTCATTAAGAAAGCAAAGGACATCCGGCCGGGGGTCCCGTGCGAACGCATGCATTGCACCTTCGAAGCCCGCCTCGAACGAAGGAGCTGTGTCGACACGCACTGGTGTAAGCGCCAACCCTCTTGCCGCGAACGCCGCAGCGATGCCGGCCATCCGCTTCTCAGATCTCGGATCACGCCCCTTTGCGATACCGACATAGGCCGGTGCGCGATACCCCAGCCTGCAAAGGTGATCACCAAGGTCTAGGCCAACCGCCTGATGATCGAGACCTACGCACATGTCGATTGGGTCTTCGGTCACGTCCCAAAGTTCCATGACGGGGATCCCTGCGGAGCCCAACCGCGCCCGCGTTTCTGCAGCATGGTCGACGCCCGACAACACCAGCGCCGCAGGCGACCAAGTGATCATACGCTCGACCCACTGGGCTTCGCGCAGCTGGTCATAATCCGATGTCTCGATCATCGTCTCATATCCTGCGTGGGACAGGGTCTCTCGCATGCCCCCGATGATCTCAGCGAACACGGCGTCGAATAGAGTGGGCACAGAGATGCACACAAGGTTCGAAGTAGCCTGGGCTAGCGATCCCGCGAGGCGGTTCGGTACGTAGCCCATCTCAGTAGCTAGTGCCCGAATCCTGTCCCGTGTCCCGGCAGACACCCCATCGACCCCGCGTAGCGCCCGGCTGACAGACATGATCGACACACCAGCCGCGCGGGCCACATGCTCGATCTTCGCTGGTTTGGGGTCTAAGGTCATGAAATTCCAGGAACGTTAGCGCTAACGCTCTTTTATCGTGCCTCTGCTTGCACGTCGATACCACTGTCCCGCAGCATGTTACCGATAACAAAAATACCCTGGGGAGGGTCCAGCGTGCCAAAGATCGTGCTGGAGAAGATCGAAAAGAGCTTCGGCGACGTGCGCGTTCTGCATCCGTTGGAACTGGAGTTCGATGATGGCGAGTTCACTGTGCTGGTCGGACCGTCGGGCTGCGGCAAGTCAACAACCCTGCGCATCCTTGCAGGACTAGAGATTGCCAGCGGTGGCGAGATCTTTTTCGATGACTTACCAATCAGCGAACGCGAACCCAAGGATCGCGATATTGCAATGGTGTTCCAAGACTATGCGCTCTACCCGCATATGAACATTGCCAAGAACATGAGCTTTGCGCTGCGCCTCGCCCGGACCCCAAGGGCCGAGATCGAGGAAAAGGTCACGCGCGTCGCCAGCATGCTGAACATTGCCCACCTGCTGGAACGCAAGCCGGCGGAACTGTCCGGTGGCCAACGCCAGCGCGTCGCCATGGGCCGCGCCTTGGTGCGCGATGCGGGAACGTTCCTGTTTGACGAACCTCTGTCGAACCTGGACGCCAAGTTACGCGCCCGAATGCGTACTGAGTTGGCCGAGATGCGGGATCAGTTGGACAAGAACATGATCTACGTAACGCACGATCAGATCGAGGCGATGACACTGGGCGACCGCATCGTTGTCATGGCTGATGGGGTGGTGCAACAGCAAGGCACACCGCAAGAGCTGTTCGAAACCCCCGTAAACAAGTTCGTAGCTGGTTTCATTGGCACCCCCACCATGAACTTCCTGGATGGGCAACTTACCCGTCAGGACGACAAGCTGTGGGTGCAGGGTGATGGCTTTCTGTTGCCACTATCCACAGAGACCACCGCACGCCTCAGCAATCAGGGCATCAGCGAGGTAACCATGGGCATCCGCCCATCCGCCTTCACGATGGATCAGAGCGTCGGCTCGCCGATCGAGCTACGTTTGGTCGTTTCCGAATACCTCGGTACGCAGTCGGTCCTAGCCATGCGCTGCGTGTCCGCAGACGTGCAGGTCGAGATCGCCGGTGCCCCGCCCGTAAAACCGGGCGAACACATCACATTCGGGGTCAAACCCGAAGACATCCGGCTCTTCGACGCCAGAACCGGCGTCACGCTCTAACAATAAAGGGAGGAAACCATGCTGAAGTTTCTCAGGACCACGGCAATCGCTGCCGCTGGCATTGCGGTGGCAAGCTTGGCCGCCGCCAACCCGTACGAGCCCTACGAGGGCACGACCCTGGTCGTGAACTTCCCCGCACATCCGCACTATGATGCGGTGATGAAGGTGCTGCCCGAGTTTACGAAGCAAACCGGCATCGAGGTCGAGGTCGACCAGCTTCAGTATCTGAAAATGCGCGAGCGCCAAACACTGGAGCTGACTAAGCGCGAGGGCGACTATGACCTCATCGCATACGTCGTGTTCTCGAAGGCGGACTACGTGTTCGCCGATCAGCTGGAGAACCTGGCGCGGTATTTCATGAACCCGAAGCTGGCCGATCCCAACTACGACGCCGATGACCTGATCGACGGTTATGTGGAAAACATCGGCGTCGCTGGTGGCAAGAAGGGGTATCTGCCGGGCAAGACGGGTTCGCTGTTTGGCATCCCCTTCGGGTCCGAAACCTCGGTCCTGGGCTACCGAAAGGACATCTTCGAGAAGCACGGGCTCAACGTTCCCGAGACCTACGAGGAGATGCTGGAACTCGCCTGCAAGATTCCTCAGCTGGAACCGGGCATGGGCGGTATGTCTTCGCGCGCGGCGTCGGGCCACCAGGCCAGCCACGCGTTCCTGCTGCACCTGGCACCGTTAGGTGGGCGCGTACTTGACGACAATTGGAACCCGATCGTGAACAACGAAGCGGGGGTGGCCGCAGCAAAGGCGCTGAAACAGATCGTCGATTGTGGGCCAGAAGGATCGCAAGGTTTCGCGTTTGGCGAGGCGCTGGCCAGTTTCCTGCAAGGCAACACCGCAATGTATCTGGATACCACGGTGGTTGCGGGCCAGATCAACGATCCGTCCAAATCCAAGGTTGTCGGCAAAGTTGGCTGGGCGTTGCACCCAATGGGAGTTCGCCGTGGAAGCCAGACCGGTGGCTTCGGCATCGGCATCCCCAAAAACGCGCCGAACAAGGAAGCGGCCTTCTTACTGATGCAGTGGCTGACCTCCAAAGAAGGAGACAAGCTGGTAGCGATGGCAGGCGGCAATCCATCGCGCTTTTCGACCCACGCAGACCCAGAAGTGAACGCCAAGTTCCCGCACATGTCGACCTTTGGCGAGGCCCTGAAGCATGCCGACCCTGACTGGCGTCCAATCATTCCCGTCTGGGGCAAGATCAACGCGGATCTGGGCACCTCCTTGTCCAAGGTGTTAACCGAGGATCTAGATCCGCAGGAGGCGTTGGATGGTGTCGCCGAGCGCGCGACGGCGATCCTGACCGAGGCCGGGTACTACACTTGGCAGTAACGTTCCTCCCAGCGAGGCGGGCGTTCGCGCCCGTCTCCGAACCGGAGAGACAGGGCCCATGATCAGCCAACGCTTGAATCGCTTGACGCCATACCTGTTCCTGGCGCCCGCGCTGATCGTGCTGGCCATAGGCTTGCTTTATCCGATCTTTTACATGATCTACGCCAGTTTTCTGGACTGGAACCCCAGCCAGCGGATCGGCGAGGCCGATTGGAAAGGGTTCTCCAACTACGCTGGGCTTCTGGCGGACGAGGCGTTCCATGAGAGCTTCTGGGTCACCATCAAGTTTGCCGCGGTCGTCGTCACCATCGAAATGGTCCTGGGTGTCGGTCTCGCGCTTCTCTTGGACCGCAACCTCAAAGGCATGGCTGCACTCCGCACGATCTTCATCCTGCCGATGATGATTGCACCCATCGTCGTCGGCATGGTCTGGCGGTACATGTATCACCCCTCTGTTGGGATCATTAACCGTACATTGGAGGACCTGGGGCTTGGCAAGGTCGCCTGGACCTCTGACGGCACCGCCGCCTTCTGGTCCATTGTCATCGCCGACATCTGGCAGTGGACGCCATTCATCTTCATCTTGGCACTGGCAGCGCTTCAATCCCTTCCAAGATCCGCCTTGGAAGCTGCGCGGATCGACGGCGCCACCCCGTGGCAACAGATCTGGCACATCAAGCTTCCCCTGATGATGCCAGTGCTGATCGTTACGGCGCTCCTTCGCCTGATCGATGCCTTCAAGGTCCTTGAAGTCATCCTCGTCATGACGAACGGCGGCCCGGGGCTGTCCACGGAAATCCTGGCGTTGCGGATCTCTCGCACGGCATCCGAATTCCGCGAACTGGGCGAGGCTGCCGCCATGTCCAACTTCCTGTTGATCCTCCTGCTTCTTCTGACGGTGGTCATGTTCCTCTACAACAAGGCGGTCGAGGTGCGCGCCGCGCGGCTGCGCGCAGCACGGGAGGATGATCAATGAACGCCCGTCCCAATCGCGCCCTTTATGCCCTGATCGCATGTCTTGTGATTATGTCGGCAGGCCCAATCGTCCTAATGCTGGCGACGTCGATGAAGTTGAACGTCGACATCATGTCCGATACCTCGGGCCTGTTCTTTGCTCCGACGTTGCGGAATTATGAAACCGTCCTCTGCAACGTCCTTTGGTACGAACCGACGCATGTCGAGTACTGTGACAAGACGTTTGGTCGTGCATTGGGCAACTCCCTGATCGTGGCTCTGATCTCGACCGCGCTGACGCTGGTTATCGGCACCATGGCCGCCTACTCCATAGTGCGCTTTCGATTCATGGGCCGGGGGGCAGTGAACCTGACAACCCTGATGATGCGCATGGTCCCGCCCGCCGTCCTGCTGGTGCCGGTCTTTGGGATATGGACGTTCCAGTATGGGCTGGATGGGACGTACATCGGGATCATTCTGGTTTATGTGGCAATGAACCTGCCTTTCGTGATCTGGATACTTCAGGCGTTCATTGTTCAGGTGCCGATCCAGTTGGAGGAGGCGGCGAAGATGGACGGCGCCGGCCCCTTCCAGGTGTTCTTCCTGATCGTCCTGCCAGTCATCGCTCCCGGTCTGGCCGCGGCAAGCATCTTTACATTTCGAATTGCTTGGAACGAGTTCCTGCTCGCCAACGCGCTGTCGGACAGGGGAACGCGGACCGTTCCGGTGACCATCGTGAACTCCCTCACCGAGCATGACATCGACTGGGGTGTGATCATGGCGACCGGAACTCTGCTCGCGATCCCGCCAATCATCTTCACGTTCATTGCCTCGAAGCAGATCATCACCGGTATGACCGCGGGGGCGGTGAAAGGGTGATCGAGTGGCTTGCGGCGCCTATTGACCCTGACCGTGCTCATGAGGTCAGCACCTACGTATCATGGCACGGGCGGTTAATGGTCCTAGCCTGGGGCGCTCTGTTTCCAGTGGGGATCCTGATTGCGCGCTTCTGGAAGATCACGCCCCGGCAAGACTGGCCCCGCGAACTCGATAATCAGCTCTGGTGGCGGGCGCACCTTCGTCTCCAGTACACAGGCGGGATCGCCATGTTGGCCGGGCTGGTGATGATCATGCTGTCCGAGACCGGGGACAGCACGCATACATACGTGGGCTGGTTCGTCATCGGCTTCGCAGGGCTCCAGTTCCTCGCCGGTTGGTTCCGGGGAACCAAGGGTGGTCCCACCGACACGAACCTGCGGGGAGACCACTTCGACATGACGTTTCGCCGACTCGCGTTCGAGCATTTCCACAAGATTGCAGGTTACGCACTCTTGTCGCTGGCCGCATGGGGCGTCGCGTCCGGCATGTGGCAGACGAACGCGCCGGTTTGGATGTGGATGAGCCTCGTCCTCTGGTGGTCCATTTTGATCACCACGTTCGTCATCCTTCAACGACGCGGCATGGCCGTCGATACCTACCAGGCGATCTGGGGACCCGACCCCAGCCTTCCCGGCAACCAACGTCCTCCGATCGGCTGGGGTGTCAAAAGGCAATCACTCAAGGAGCGCACCCCGGCTGAGTAGGCGTCACGCCCCGAGTCGTGCCAGTACTTTCGCTACTACATCGTCAGCTGCCGCGTCGATGGTGATTTCCATCGCGTTCTCATCCGGCTGTACCGCTTCTAGCGTAGCGATCTGACTGTCGAGCAGGGCCACCGGCATGTAGTGCTCGCGCCGCGCCGCCATGCGTCCGTGGATCAGGCCACGCCCGCCAGACAAGTGGATGAACAGTGGTGCTTCACGGCAACCCTCGGTCAGTCGATCACGGTAGACCCGGCGCAAGGCCGAACAGGCAAGCACCACCCGGCCCCGACCTGCCACCGCCTCCTCGATCACCTCTCCCAACCGGTCGAGCCACGGCCATCGGTCCATGTCGGTCAGCGGCGTGCCAGCCGACATCTTCGCTACGTTCTCGGGCGGATGATAGTCGTCGCCGTCAAGGAACACGGCGCCCAGGCGTCCCGCCAAAAGTGCACCGACAGTGGTCTTCCCACAGCCCGTTACGCCCATGACGATCAGCCGCGCCGGCAACTTGTCGGCCATACCCTCTCCGTCGTTGCACCCCTTCGCCAAAGACCTAGCATGCGGCCCAGCAACTAGGGAACGGGAAAGCAAGTCTATGTCAGAGTTGGCAGATATCGGGATGGTGGGCTTGGGCGTCATGGGGGCAAACCTGGCTCTCAACCTGGCGGAGAAGGGGTTCCGGGTCGCCATCTACGATCGCGGACAGGCGAACCGCGCGGCCTTGGCCAGCGGTGCCTTCGGGACCTCGTTTATCGATTGCGCGACCGAGGATGCCTTGCTTGAAGCTATTCGCCCACCGCGCGCCTTGGTCCTGCTCGTGCCCGCCGGAACGGCGACAGACACGGCACTATCGGCACTGGCCGGGAAAGCTTCATCCGGAGACCTGTTGATTGATGCGGGCAACTCCGACTTTCACGACACCCGCCGTCGGACAGTAGAGTTAGAGGCTCTTGGCCTGGCATTCTTGGGAATCGGGGTGTCGGGCGGTGCGGAAGGCGCGCGCAATGGCCCAGCAATGATGGCTGGCGGTTCCCGCGCCGTCTGGGACCGTGTCGCGCCCATGCTCACCGCGATCGCAGCACGGCACGTCGACGAACCCTGCGTGGCTTGGCTAGGCCCGGACGGGGCGGGCCACTTCGTCAAGACCGTGCACAACGGCATCGAGTACGCTGACATGCAGATGATCGCCGAGGTCTACGGGCTAATGCGGGACGGCCTGGGCTGGAACGATGTGCAGTCGGCCGGGACTTTCCAAGACTGGGCGCAAGGTCCACTTGCATCATATCTTGTCGAGATCACCGCGGAGGTCGCAGGAGCCACGGATCCCTCGACCAGCCTTCCCATGCTTGATGTCATCGCAGACAAGGCTGGGCAGAAGGGTACGGGCCGCTGGTCGGTGATCGAGGCCCAAAAGCTGGGCGCAGTGGCCAGCACGATCGAAGCGGCGGTTGGTGCGCGCAATCTCTCTGCCGCGACAGCGCTTCGGGATGCCCTCGCAACCCCCGCAACGGCCCCCTTTGGCCTAGACGGTACCACGCTGCACCAGGCGCTTCACGCTGGGAAGGTCATCGCATACGCGCAAGGTTTCGGCCTCCTTGCCCGCGCCTCAGAAGAGTACGACTGGGATCTTGCCCTAGCGGATATCGCCCGGGTCTGGCGGGCGGGATGCATCATTCGCTCGACAATGCTCGATGACATCGCAATGGCGTTCGAGGCGAGGCCCAACACTTCACTGCTGACGGCGCCTGCATTCCGCGACCGCCTTACCACTACACTGCCCGCACTCCGCCAGACGGTTGCGGCCGCCGCGTTGGCCGGGCTTCCGACGCCTGCACTGGCGAGCGCGCTCGCGTACGTTGACCAGTTGGCGCGGCCACGCGGAACAGCCAACATGCTGCAGGGACTGCGCGACTACTTTGGCCAGCACGGCTTCGAGCGCACTGACCGTGAAGGAAGCGGTTTCCACGGACCCTGGGTAGGCTAGACGGGCATGCCCGACGTACTTCGCGGCTCGAAGTACTCCATCAGCGCCGCTTGATCTGCGGATCCCAACCCAGCCGCCGTCAGCAGTCGGTGCACCTCGGCGCAGGTTGCGGTCAAGGGCATTGCCGTATCAGTCAACCGCGCGAGATCCTGGACCCCATTCAGATCCTTGACCATATTTGCGATCCGGCCAGTTGGCGTGTAGTCCCGCGCTGCCATTCGAGGCATGTACTCCTGTAGGATGGCGCTGTCCGCTCTACCCCCGGCCAACGCCACAGGGATCTGCGCCGCATCAACGTCGGCGTCCTGCGCAAGCCGAGTAGCCTCGGCCACGGCCAGGAAGCCAATTCCACATAGAAGTTGGTTGATGAGCTTGGTCGTCTGACCTGCTCCCGACGGTCCCATTAGCGTATAGTTCTTGCAGAGCTTCCTCATCACAGCCTTTGAGGCTTCGAAGTGTGCAGGAACTCCGCCTGCCATTACAGTTAGTTCCCCTATCAGTGCCTTGGGCGCCCCACCGGACAAGGGTGCGTCGATCCATGCAAGTCCGCGCGCCGCAGCTTGCTGCGCCAGGACCCTTGTTGCAGGTGGATCGATGGAAGACATGTCGATAACCATCGTGCCTTCCGCTGCCCCTTCAGCGACACCACCGTCCCCGAAAACCGCGGCTCGTACGATTGCGGCAGAATTTAGCGAGGTGATAGCGAAGTCTTTGCCTCTTACAGCCTCCGCCGCCGAGCTTGCCGGCTGTGCGCCCAGGTCAACCAACCGTCTAACAACGTCTTGGTTCGGATCGAAGACTGATAGATCGCAACCGACCTTGGCCAACCGTGCCCCGATTGCGCCCCCCATTGCGCCGCATCCGATCAAAGCTACTTTGGCCATGTCGCTCTCCTTGCTGGGGCTGCCATCTGGTCACAAGGTCCCAGATGCGGATGGTCAGGTGGCGATCACAATGACAATCCAGTGGCGTTTCTCAGTGGGCCGGCTGAACCTTCGCGCTCATAGGCACGCCGTCATGCCCCCATCCACAAATATCGTCTGCCCGTTCACGAAACTCGACGCGTCTGAGGAAAGAAACACCGCTGCGCCAACAAGCTCCGGCATTTGCCCCCAGCGCCCTTGGGGGGTGCGTTTAGCGATCCATGCGGTGAAATCTGGATCCGCAACCAATGCGGCCGTCAACTCAGTATCGAAGTACCCCGGCGCGATCGCATTGACGTTCAGTCCCTTCGGCGCCCAATCGGTCGCCATTCCCTTGGTCAAGTTCGCCACCGCCCCTTTCGAGGCTACATAAGGAGCAATCCCTGGGCGCGCCAATGCGGTCTGAACTGACGCAATGTTGATTATCTTGCCCTGGCCTCTTCCGATCATATGCCGGGCCACCGCCTGACCAACGTTGAAGACTGACGTGACGTTGGTCGCCATCAAGCGATCGAAGTCTGTCGGATCGAACTCCTCCAGGGGCGTACGGCGCTGCATCCCGGCGTTGTTGATCAGGATATCAATAGGACCATCAGATGACACGAATCCATCCACCGCCTCTCGAACGGCCCCGTGATCAGTCACGTCGAAGACCAGTGTCTCTGCGCTCAAGGGCTCCGCAGCCGCCTCCAGCTTGTCGGCCCTTCGACCGTTCAGTACGACGCGGGCACCAGCCTTCGTAAGCCCGTCGGCCAGCGCGTAGCCAATCCCCTGGCTTGAACCCGTGATCAACGCAGTCTTGCCGCTCAGGTCGAATAGCTCCGTGCCCATGCCCCTACCTTCAGTTTACAGTAGTTTCCAGTCGGGTATATGTTATCGATAACATTCGCAAGCAGGATCGCCATGAAAGCCGTCGTCATCCACGCGCCAAGGGACCTCCGGATCGAAGAACACGACCCTGGCGAACCGGGTCGCGGCCAGGTCTTGGTGCGGCTAGCAGCGGGCGGCGTCTGTGGCTCGGACCTGCACTACTACAACCACGGGGGCTTCGGGTCGGTCCGTTTGAAAGAACCGATGATCCTTGGCCACGAAGTCGCCGGCCATGTAGAGGTTGTCGGGCCAGACGTTGCCGGTCTCGCCGAAGGTGACCTAGTCGCGATCTCGCCGTCACGGCCCTGCGGAAGCTGCCGCTACTGCAAGGAAGGGTTGCCCAACCACTGTCTAAACATGCAATTCTACGGGTCAGCTATGCCGTTCCCGCACATCCAGGGGGCGTTCCGCGAGACCCTGGCGGCTGAAGCCAGCCAATGCGTTATAGCCGAGGGGCTCACACCCGGGCACGCCGCAATGGCGGAACCGCTTTCAGTCTGCCTCCACGCAACCCGTCGGGCTGGCGACATGCTGGGCAAGCGGGTGCTGGTCACGGGGTGTGGACCCATTGGGGTGCTCTGCATCTTGGCGGCACGTCGGGCTGGTGCGGCCGAGATCGTAGCAACGGACCTGGCTTCCAATGCTTTGGCCCATGCTGAGCGAGCAGGTGCCGACCGAGTGATCAACATCGCCGAAGATCCGGAGGCGCTGGTTGCCTTCGCCACGGACAAGGGCACCTTCGATGTGCTGTTCGAAGCGACGGGGGTGGCGGCGGCGCTGGCAGACGGCATCGACGCCATGCGACCCCGCGGGGTAGTCATGCAGTTGGGCCTCGGCGGCGATATGACGGTGCCGATGCAGACCGTGACCGCCAAGGAACTGGATCTGCGCGGCTCCTTCCGCTTCGGCGATGAATTCGCTACCGCAGTTACCCTGATGCAGAAAGGTCTGATCGATGTTGCGCCGCTGATCACCCACACCTTGCCGCTGGCCGAGGCCGAGCAGGCGTTCCGGATCGCCAACGATCGCAGCCAGGCTATGAAGACGCAGATCAGTTTCGGGTAGGTTGCCTTACGGCTTGGACGCAAACGCTCGGCGATCTGAAGGGGCTAGAGTTCTGCTCCAACTGCGGCCAGTGCAGCTTGTCCGACGGCTAGATCTTGGTCCGGCGAGCCGGAGCCAACGCCGATACCACCGACCAAAACTGAACCGACACGGATGGGCAGCCCTCCGCCTAGCCCGGTGACACCACCATCGGTTGCTACGGCGATCGCCAAGCGCACAGCTTCTGGCACATCCGCCGAGGGAACGCCGTGCGAGGCGCTGGTGAGCGCTTTCGCTAACGCACTGCGACGGCTCAGAAACTTCGATCCCGTCATCCGGATTTCACCCAGCACCTCGCCGCTGGCATCCACGATCACGATGCACTGCGGCTGGCCGATGTCCTCGGCCTTGGCAACGCCTGCACTCAGCATTTTGATCACGCCACAATGGGTCAGGTGGCGGGTTTGCTCGGTATCATCCATTGCACTTGCGCCCCTCGTGCACCCCGATATGTTACCGGTAACACGCCTACCACCGATCCCCTCCCAGAGGAACCGATGATGTCATTTTTCGAGGCATTTGAACCGGTCTTCAACACCTACGTGCTTGGAAATGCACCGTTGAAGCAAATCGCCACGGGTTTCGACTGGGTCGAGGGTCCAGTCTGGTTCGGCGATGCCGACTGCCTGTTGTTTTCAGACATTCCAAACAATCGGATTTTTCGTTGGAATGCCGAGACAGGAGTCTCGACGTACCGCGCGCCCTCGAACTTCGCGAACGGCCATACGCGGGACCGGCAAGGTCGGCTAGTCAGCTGCGAGCATCTCTCTCGTCGGGTGACACGGACAGAACAGGATGGGTCGATCACAGTAATCGCGGATGGCTATAAGGGAAAGCGGCTCAACTCGCCGAACGACGTGATCGTCAAGTCGGATGGTTCGATCTGGTTCTCGGATCCCCACTATGGGATCAAGCAGGACTATGAGGGACAGCACGCTGAACAGCAGCTCCCTTGCAACGTCTACCGGGTTGAAGAAAATGGAGGCATCATAGTCGTCGCAGATGACTTCCAATGCCCCAATGGACTGGCCTTTAGCCCGGACGAGAGCAGGCTGTACATCGCCGACACAGGCCGGATGTATGGCGACGATCCAACACATATCCGAGTGTTCGACGTTACAGAAGGTGGTCTCAGAGGCGGTGATGTCTTTCACACGATATCACCCGGCGCAGCCGACGGGTTTCGCTGCGATACAGAGGGGAACATCTGGTCTTCGGCCGCAGACGGAGTGCATTGCATCGCTCCGGACGGATCTTTGTTGGGCAAGATTCTTGTGCCGGAGCTCGTCTCAAACGTCTGTTTTGGAGGACGGCTCGGTCATCGGCTGTTCATCACGGCGACAACCTCGGTCTACGCAATCAGCCTGAATCGACGGGGAGGTTTCGGTCGTCTCTGAAGACAACGTTGCTGCTGGACTCGGGTAGCATCAGCCGCGTTACGTGCCGCAGAACGTCTGCAACACGCGCTCTTCGGGGAGCGGCGGAGCCGTGTAAGATGCGTCGGCCAAGCTCTCGTCAAATGGGTTTGCAAGAACTCTGACCAAATCTTCAAATGGCTTGAAGTCACCCGCAAGGCCGGCGGCGATGGCTGCCTCGACCTGATGGTTTCGCGGGATGACGTTGGGATTGACGGAGTTGAGTTCTTCGGCGTTCCCTCCACCGCGCGCTTTCCAATCCGCGGACCAGACATCAAAGGCATGAGGATCTGGGAACTGTCCACGTGCCGATCCGTCTGCCAAACCCCGAAACGTGAGGGTGAAGTCTGCCCCGGCTTCGACCATCAGGAAGAGGAGCGAGTCAATCAACTTTGCATCTCCTTCCTCGGCTCCGTTCAAACCTAGCTTCGAGCGCATCTCCCGCAGCCAGGCTTCTTGGAAGAGATCTGCGAACCTATCGACTGTTACCTGAGCGTTCGACAGTTGTGTCGCCTCGTCACCAGACAAGACAGGCAACAATGCCTGGGCTAGGCATGCCAAGTTCCACTGGGCGACGCGCGGCTGGTTCGCGTAGGCGTATCGCCCGCCGTGGTCGATCGACGAGAAGACGGTCCTTGGGTGGTAGGCATCCATGAAAGCGCAGGGCCCATAGTCTATCGTCTCGCCGCTAATCGTCATGTTGTCCGTGTTCATCACCCCATGGATGAAGCCAAGCGACATCCAGCGGGCAACGAGAGCGGCTTGTCGTGCAATCACGCCTTTTAGAAGCGCCAACGCAGGATCTTGGGCCTGTGCAGCCTGCGGATAGTGACGCGCGATCACGTACTCAACTAGACGGCGCACCGCATCTACATCCTCTCTCGCGGCGAAGAACTGGAACGTCCCCACTCGGACATGGCTTGCGGCTACCCTAGTCAGCACGGCGCCGGGTTGGCGGTCCTCACGATAGACCCAATCCCCTGTCTCGACCGCAACCAGGGCACGGGTTGTCGGCACACCAAGAGCCTCCATCGCTTCTGAGACGATGTATTCCCGCAGGACCGGGCCTAGTGGGGCGCGACCGTCTCCGCCTCGGGAGTAGGGCGTCCTCCCTGACCCCTTGAGTTGGATGTCGAACCGGGCACCATCTGGCGCAACCACCTCACCGAGCAACAGAGCACGGCCATCGCCAAGTTGGGGGTTCCAGCCACCAAACTGGTGTCCAGCATACACTTGCGCCAGAGGTTTTGAGCCGTCCAGTACGGCGTTTCCTGCCAGCGCCGCTATCGTGTCTGGAGCTTCCAAATCAGCTGGATCCACGCCGAGACGGCGAGCAAGCCTATGGTTCACCTTGATCAGCTTGGGTGCCGAAACCGGTTCAGGGTGCATCTTGGTATGGAAGCGCTCGGGAAGTCGCGCATAGCTATTGTCGAACGAGATTGGTTTCATGGCGCCTAGTGAGACCAGAGCGAGGTGTCGAATACACCCCTTTACGACGCAACATCGTGCTTCGATCCACCTTAAGCAACCCAAACGATATCTGACATGAATGAAGACCTGCTTCTTGCAACTCTTCGGATCTCGGTTTCTCTGCCAGAACGACCACTGCCGCCCACCCAGTGTCGCGAAACACCCGTCTGCCACACGCATGACACGCTCCGAAATCCAACCCGCAGACTCGATCGCGTACAACCGTTTCGAAACAGCCCTATCCGACTAGTTCGTTTTGGTTGCGGTTGCATGATCGGGGGCTGATCCATGTGGGCGATGGTCTTTGGAGCCGGCGAGACGTAGCGCAACGCGCTATCGGATCTCTTTGCGCCCTAGTGTCTCCTCCATTCGTATGACAGTTCCAAAGATTCACCATCACAAATGGTTTGATCCTCTCCGGCATCAGCCTCCGGAATTTCATTGACCGTTATC
>JBCCDA010000056.1:0-28931 GCA_039033215.1 Pseudomonadota bacterium
GGACCCGATGAAAAGGGCCGCTTTGGTGATTTCGGCGGACGCTTCGTCTCCGAGACACTGATGCCGCTGATCCTGGACCTTCAGGCAGAGTACGAGAAGGCCAAGGAAGATGCCTCGTTCTGGGCGGAGATGGATGATCTGTGGAAGCACTATGTGGGACGCCCCTCACCGCTCTACTTCGCGCCAAGGCTGACCGAGGAACTGGGCGGCGCCAAGATCTACCTCAAGCGCGACGAGCTGAACCACACGGGCGCACACAAGATCAACAACGTGCTGGGCCAGATCCTGCTGGCGCGGCGGATGGGCAAGACCCGGATCATCGCCGAAACCGGTGCTGGCCAGCACGGTGTGGCCACGGCGACCGTCTGCGCGCGTTTTGGGCTCGAGTGCATCGTCTTCATGGGTGCCCACGACGTCGAACGTCAGAAGCCCAACGTCTTCCGCATGAAGTTGCTGGGCGCGAAGGTGATCCCCGTTACCTCTGGCCGTGGCACCCTCAAAGACGCCATGAACGAAGCGCTGCGCGATTGGGTCACCAACGTACGGGATACGTTCTACTGCATCGGCACGGTGGCGGGGCCGCATCCCTACCCGGCCATGGTGCGCGACTTCCAATCGATCATCGGCAAGGAAACGAAATCCCAGATGGACGAGCAGGAAGGCCGGCTTCCCGACACGATCATTGCCTGCATAGGTGGCGGGTCGAATGCGATGGGGCTCTTTCATCCGTTCCTGGATGACCCCGAGGTGAACATCATCGGCGTGGAAGCCGGGGGTCATGGGGTCGACGACCGCGTGGAACACTGTGCGTCACTGACCGGTGGTCGCCCCGGCGTGCTGCACGGCAATCGGACCTACCTGCTGCAGGACGACGCCGGCCAGATCCTCGAAGGCCATTCTATCAGCGCCGGCCTCGACTACCCCGGGATCGGGCCCGAGCACTCCTGGCTGCACGAAACCGGCCGCGTCGAGTATGTGTCCGTGACCGATGTGGAAGCGCTCGAGGCGTTCGAGCTCTGCTGCCGTACCGAGGGGATCATCCCCGCCCTGGAGCCCTCGCACGCTCTCGCCCATGTCGCCAAGATCGCGGGTGATTTGCCCGCCGACCATCTGTTGGTGATGAACATGTGCGGCCGCGGCGACAAAGACATCTTCACTGTTGCCGAGGCGCTGGGCCAAGAGCTCTGACGCGACCGCTGACACCGAAAGGATCGTTGTGTCCAAATTCAACATCGGGGACCTTGTTGTCCTAAAGTCCGGTTCCATGCGCATGTGCGTGGAAGACTTGGGCGAAGACGATGCCGTTCACACCGTCTGGTGCAATGAAGGCGTAATCGGGCGCGATACGTTCAACCCCGCGCTCCTGAACAAGTGGGAGCACCGCGAAGATCATGGAAACCGTGGCGGCGACCGCGGCGGTCCCCGGGGCGGTGGCGGTGGCAGGCCCTATGGCGGCGACCGTGACGGCGGCGGCAAACCATTCGGCGGGGGCCGCGACCGGGACCGTGGCGGCGACGACCGGCCCCCGCGCAAGACGGGCTGGGACGGCAAGCCACGCGACAAGAAGTTCTACCGCAAAGACGATTGAGACGGTTGCAGGCCGTCTGCAGGGGGGTGACCGATGTCCCGCATCGAAGAGAAGTTTGCGGCGCTCGCGGCCGAGGGCAAGGCGGCGTTCGTATCGTTCGTGATGGCCGGTGATCCAGACTATTCGCGGTCACTGGAGATCGTGAAGGGTCTGCCGGGCGCCGGCGTCGACGTGATCGAACTGGGCATGCCGTTCACGGATCCGATGGCGGATGGGCCGTCGATCCAGTTGGCTGGGCAGCGTGCGATCGAGACCGGAATGACTCTGGCCAAAACGCTCGAGATGGTCCGTGCCTTCCGGGAAGACGATGCGACCACGCCGATCATTCTGATGGGCTATTACAATCCCATCTACTCCGCCGGGGTGAGTGCCTTCCTGGACGAGGCCAAGGAGGCCGGTATTGACGGGCTGATCATCGTGGATCTGCCCCCCGAGGAAGACGACGAGCTGTGCCTTCCCGCAGCCGAGGCCGGGTTGCACTTCATCCGACTGGCGACGCCCACGACCGATGACAAACGCCTGCCCGCCGTGCTCGCGAACACCTCGGGCTTCGTCTACTACGTGTCGATCACCGGGATCACCGGCGCCGCCGCTGCTCAGGCAGCGGACGTCGGACCGGAGGTGGCACGCATCAAGGCCGCGACCTCCCTGCCGGTCTGTGTGGGCTTCGGGGTCAAGACGCCCGAGACCGCAGCCGAGATCGGCCGCGTGGCGGATGGTGTCGTCGTCGGCTCGGCCATCGTAGATCGCATAGGCGATGGCCAATCGACGACGGATGTGCTGGGTTTCGTGCGCGCGCTGGCAGACGGGGCCCACGGCGCGCGTGGCTGATGCGATCGCTGGTCCCTTAGGAACACGCCGATGCCGCACTTGGAAATCGACCCGCAGAATGCGCTCTACTACCTGCACTCGGCGCCGGACGGCGACAAGCCGACCTTCGTCTTTATCAATGCGCTGACAGGGACGACCGACCACTGGGAAGCCAAGGTCGCGCCTACCCTTCGGGCACAGGGATTTGGGACGCTGAGCTACAATTTCCGCGGGCAGGCCGACAGCCCATTCGCGCCCGACCTCGAACTGACCCCCAGTGTCATCGTCGAGGATCTTATGAGGATTTGCCGGGAGCTCGGGCCAAGCCGCCCGATCCTCGTCGGCCTGTCCATCGGCGGGCTCTTCGCGGCCCAGGCCATCAAGGCGGGGGCCGACGCAACCGGGCTGGTGTATCTGAACACCATTCGCGAGATCGGACCGCGGATCGCCTGGGTGAACGATGGTCTGGGCATCTTCGCCGCCAAGACCGGTGTCGGCGTCATGATGGACGCTACCTTCCCGATGCTGGTGAACCCCAAGTTTCTGACGACCGTTCGTCCGAACATGCTCAAGGTTGAGATCGCGCCTCTGCCGCCCGAACACGGGCATGCGAACCTGATGCGCAACTCGAACCAAGCAGCATGGGACTTCCCCTGGGAGAGCCTGAAACTACCCACGTTGAACATCACGGGCCTCTGCGACCGGGTCTTCCTAGATCGGGAGGTCGTGGACAAGTGGCTGGCCCGGCTGGCCGATGTCGAGCGGCTGGATTGGGATGATTGCGGGCACCTTGTGCCCTTGGAGAGACCCGAAAAACTTGGCGATGCCCTGATCGCGTTCGGCAGACGGCTCTGATCGCAGCCCCGAACTGCTTGGACAACGCTGAACGCCCGCGTATCTTCCCCATGTGAACGGGGTCATTGTAACGCTTGCCGGCATCGTGCTGGCAACGACATTTGTCGGAAGCACGCTTGCCGAAACGGTAAGCGGGACGCCTTGGATCATTGATGGCGACACCATCGCGATTGGCCCGGCGGTCATCCGCTTGCACGGGGTCGACGCCCCTGAAACGGGGCAAAGTTGCGCAGATGCGCGAGATCGCCCCTATCGGTGCGGGATTGCCGCCCTCGACGGGTTGCGCGGCCTTATCGGCTCGAAGACCGTTGCCTGCCAGGCCATCGATCGGGACCGCTACGATCGGCTGATTGCAACGTGCCGCACGGGCGAGATGGATCTGAACGCCGAGATGGTGCGGCGCGGGTTGGCCATCGCATACCGTCGATTCTCGGACGACTACCTAGCGGAGGAGATCGAGGCGCAGAACGCTCAGCGCGGGCTCTGGTCAGGAACGTTCGAGGCTCCGGAGGCGGTCCGCGACCAACTCTGGAACGACGCAACCGTACAGGCGCCCCACGGATGTCCGATCAAGGGCAATATCTCGGATCGAGGCCGGATCTATCACACGCCGTGGTCGCAGTACTACGCCCGCACCCGTATCAACACCGCACGGGGCGAACGCTGGTTCTGCTCGGAAGCGGAGGCGAAGGCCGCCGGATGGCGACCTCCTTACCGCTGAGGCTGCTTACTCGGCAGCCGCCTTTGCGGTGAGCTTGCCAAGCGCACCGGTCATCTTGCCCACAACCGGATGGTCCGACGGCACACCGTGAAGCGCAGCCACATCGGCGGGGGCGTGGTACACAAGGAACGTCTCGCCATCCATCTCGGTCACCAGCACCCGCAGGGGCAAGTCGAGGCCCATGGTCGCGCTGGCCTGCATGGCGGGCGTCCCGAGCTTTGGGTTCCCGAAGATCAGCGTGATCGAGGGGGCCAATTCCATGCCGACGGATTCTGCCCCGGCCGCGTGATCGATCCGCGCAAAGAGTTTGGCGCCCGCTCCGTCAACGGCCGCAGCCAGACGATCGGCCGTATCGGCGACCGAATGGGCGCTGCTGACGCGGACAAGGTCGGCTGCATGGGCCGTGATCGATCCGAGGGCGATGATGGCGGCGCCTAGGATGGTCGCAAAACGTAACATCAGAATCTCCTCCTGCTGGGCTCCCCTCAAGAGACGCAGTTCTGCCGCCCTGTCAACCACGACGGGAGCCGCGCCCACGCTTGTTGCAACCCCCCGGGCCTGCCTATATGGCAAGGCAGCCTTGCGAGATTGGGACCACCATGAACTGGATTACCGACTACGTTCCCAGCCGGATCAAGTCGATATTCGTGCGCCGGGATATGCCCGAGAACCTGTGGGCGACGTGCGACTCGTGCGGACAGATGATCTTCCATCGGGAACTGACCTCCAACCTCAACGTGTGCACGCATTGTGGTCACCACATGCCAATTGTGCCTCGCGATCGCTTCCGCGCGCTGTTCGACGCGGGCGTCTATGTCGAGATCGAGGTGCCGGAGGCGCTGGCCGATCCGCTGCAATTCCGCGATGAGAAGCGCTACACGGACCGCATGCGGGACGCCCGCCGCAGGACGGGCGAGAACGAGGCGATGCTGGTAGTGAAAGGTCCGATCTTCAGCCTGGATACTGTTGTCGCCGCCCAGGATTTTTCGTTCATGGGCGGGTCCATGGGGATGGCCGTCGGTAACGCACTTTTGAAGGCTGCTGAGACTGCCATAGCAGGTGGCCTGCCAGTGGTCTGCTTTGCGGCAGCAGGCGGTGCGCGTATGCAGGAGGGCATTCTGTCCCTCATGCAGATGCCTCGGACCACTGTCGCGGTGCAGATGCTTCGCGAGGCACGGCTTCCGTTCATCGTCGTGCTCACCCACCCCACCACGGGCGGGGTCACTGCATCTTATGCGATGCTGGGCGACGTCCAGCTTGCCGAACCAGACGCGCTGATCTGCTTCGCTGGCCCCCGCGTCATCGAACAGACCATCCGCGAGAAGCTACCGGAAGGCTTTCAGCGCTCGGAGTATCTCGTGGATCACGGCATGATCGACCGCGTCGTGAAGCGGGGCGACATGCGCGAAGAGCTTGGGCAGATCCTGCGTCTCTTGATGCGCAAGCCACCACGCGTCCACGGAGATCTGATGGCCCCCGAAGAACCGGCAGACACTCCCGACACCCCGGCGCATGAACCCGAAGCTCCGGTGGATGACCCCAGGTGAGGACCGCCAGCAAGAGCGATGCGATCCTCGATCGGCTTCTGACGCTCCATCCAAAGATCATCGACCTCACGCTGGATCGCGTCCAGCAGCTACTGGCGGATCTGGATCACCCAGAGCACCAGCTTCCACCAGTCGTTCACATCGCCGGGACGAACGGCAAGGGCTCGACGCTGGCAATGATCCGCGCGGGCCTCGAATGCACAGGCGAGGCCGTGCACACCTACACATCCCCACATCTCGTCCGCTTCCATGAGCGGATCAGGCTGGCGGGGACGCTGATCGACGAGGTCGCTCTCAGCACCCTGCTCGAAGAATGCGAGCGGGTGAACGGCGCCCGGCCGATCACGTTCTTCGAGATCACCACGGTTGCTGCACTTCTGGCCTTCGCGCGGACACCGGGGGACCGCGTGCTCCTCGAAGTTGGCCTCGGTGGTCGGCTAGACGCGACCAACGTGGTCGACCACCCCAGGCTGACGGTGATCACGCCCGTCGATCTGGACCACCAGCAATACCTCGGAGAGACGCTAGCCGAGATTGCAGGCGAGAAGGCCGGCATCATGAAGCCGGGCGTTCCATGCGTCGTCGCGCGGCAAACAGATGCGGCCCGTGAGGTCATCGAGGCGCGGGCCGAACAGATTGGAGCCCCGCTCATGCTGCACGGGCAGGACTGGATGGTTCGTACCGAGCATGGGCGGCTGGTCTACGAGGACGGGCGTGGGCTGCTGGATCTGGATCCCCCAAGGCTGCCGGGCGTCCATCAGGTCGAGAACGCCGGCACCGCCATCGCTGCTCTTCGGGCGCTGGGTGCGTCCGATACGGCCTGCCAGGCGGCGCTGTCGGCGGAATGGCCAGCCCGTCTGCAGCGCCTGACATCTGGACAGCTGCTCGACCCGCTCCCGTCCGGCGCCGAGCTATGGCTGGATGGAGGCCACAATCCCGCGGCCGGGGAAGCCATTGCGGCTCAGCTCGACGAATGGCACCGCGCCGGGCGCCACCCGCTTCATCTGATCATCGGCATGCTGGAGACAAAGGACGTTGCGGAGTATCTGAGGCCGCTCGTGCCCCGCGCCACCACCATCGGTACACTGACTATTCCGGACACCCCGGCCTCACTGTCGGCACAGGACATTGAAGCGGCCGCGGCATCCCTTGGTTCGGTTGCCACGGCCCACCCCTCGCTCGAAGCGGCACTCGGCGCGCTTAGCGGCGCCGAGCCTCCGTGCCGGGTGTTGATCTGTGGGTCCCTGTACCTGGCTGGCCATGCCCTTTCGGAGAACGGGGTTCCACTGACCTGATCGTCAGTAGAGCTCAGACGGCGTCGCTGATCCAGCTCTGGATCGCTGTCTTGGGCGCGGCGCCTACTTTCTTGTCCACGACCTCGCCGCCCTTGAAGAGCAACAGCGTCGGGATCCCGCGGACACCGTACTTCGACGGCGCGTTCGGGCTGTCGTCGATGTTCACCTTGGCGATCGTGACCTCGCCGTCCATCTCCTTGGCGATCTCTTCCAACGCGGGGCCGATCTGCTTGCAGGGGCCACACCATTCTGCCCAGAAGTCCACGACGACAGGGCCGTCCGCATTGAGGACGTCCGTCTCGAAGCTCTCGTCTGTCACGGCTATTGTCGCCATGGATGGTTCCTCCGCTGGGCACCGGTCCCGGTGCTCTGTTTTCAAGGTCGTCCAAAATAGGCAGCGATCGCCAGGGAATCAAGCGCGCCCAGTCCGCGCGAAAGAGATTGCCCTGAAGGCTTGATCCGCGGCCCTGAAGGGGATTTCCATGAGCGTGGGCGCCGCCGTCCAGAGGATGACCAAGCGCAGGTTATGGCCAGGCCACGCAGGACCGATCGCTGCGGCATAGGCACCGAGCTGTGCCAGATAGGCCGTTGGGGTGGTATCTGGACGGGGTGGAGGCGCGGCATCCGTCTTGATGTCGGCAATGGTGAGGGTATCCGCGCCAACACAAAGACGATCGATTCGCCCGATCATTCTCGGCCCGCTATAGGGTGCGTCGATGGCAACCGATACCTCCGCCATGCTGTCCGGGCCCCAGAGGGCACGTGCTTCCGGCATGCCCAGGGCACGGATCGCCTCATCCAGCGCGTCGCGGCGGACCGCGTCATCCAGATCGGGAAAACCATGCGCCAGCAGCCTCGCGCCGAGCACTTCGTGTTGGCCAGGGGGCAAACCCGGGAGCCGCTCCATGACTAGGTGGATTGCAGAGCCACGTCGCCGTGCTGTTTCCGGGTCCCGGTCCGACCCGCCACGCTGGACATCAAGACCCTTGCCCAGCCCTGAGGGAGACCCGCGCTCGACCCGCGGTTCGGGTGCTGCGGGTGACAACCAATCGGGTATGGCGAGCTCTGTCTCGTCCTTAGGCACCAGCGCCAGATCTGCCGCTGGCACGGGCGCCCCGGTCTCGTACCGCCTCGCCAAACCGTCCCCAGTCGGGCTCGGATGCTCGGACACGGGCGCTGCCCGTTCGGCCAGACGATCCATTGCGGCTTCAAGCGTGAAGTACCAGCTATCGGGTTTGGGATTGCTCAGGCGCGCGCCGCAGAGGATCAGCCAATCCTCCGCCCGGGTCAGCGCGACGTAGAGCAATCGCTGCCGCTCGGCTTTGGCACGGGTTTCCGCCGTATCGCGCGCCTGGCGCGTGACCCGATCGTCCTCGTCCTTGCGGCCAGCCCAGACCAGCAGGCCAGGGGCATTCCCGTGACCATCCAGCGGAAAGATCGACGGACGCCCGCCACCCGGATGGCCGGCCGTGACCGTATCGGGCAGGATGACTACGGGTGCCTCCAGCCCCTTGGCGCCATGCACGGTCATGACGCGCACAGCATCGGTCCCGCGGTCCATCTCGCGTTTGACCGTGATCTCCCCGGCTTCCAGCCACACGAGGAACCCGGCCATCGACGGGGTGCCCTGAGCTTCGAACACCAACGACTGTACCAGTAACTCGTCGATGGGGTCCTCAGCCTCCGGGCCGAGACGCGCGACAAGTTTGCGCCTGCCCTGATGATTGACCAAAGCATGTTCCAGAAACTCGTAGGGGCGCTCAAAATCGGCGCGGTTTGCCATGTCCGCCAGGAACGCCGAGATCTCGGGATGCCGTCTCGATTGGTCCAACTCTTGCCAAAGCGTCCCCTTCCGGCCGTGCGCGAGCGAAAAGAGTTCGTCCTCGTCCAACCCGCACAGAGGTGAGCGCAGGAGTGCAGCCAACGACAGGTCGTCGCCGGGCATGGTCGTGATCCGCATCAGTGCCATCAAGTCCAGTACGGCAAGCTCTCCGACCAGCGACAGGCGGTCCGCCCCAGCCACAGGAATGCCCCGCGCCTTCAGACCCTGGATGATCAGTGGCGCGAACGGCATCCGGCCAGTCAGAAGCACAATGATGTCGGCCGGGGTGGCGAGTCGCATGGGCCGGTCGCCGCGGGCAGGCAGCGTCTCTGTCCCGATTATGTCTGAGATGTGCGCAGCCACATCATCGGCAAGCCGCACGCGCGGACTCTCAGGAGTGGGGGCATCCACAGGCTCCCACCAATCTGCGGTCTTGGGGGCCTCCTCCGGCTCCACAAGTGGCCAGAGGTCCACCCGGCCCCGCACGCCCTTACGATGCGCCTTGTGATTGACGGGATCTCCAGCCGATGTCAGCGCCTGCCCCGCATCACCCTCGAAAACTGCATCAACGAAATCGAGGATCGCAGGTGCCGAGCGGTACGATGTCTCGAGCTTGGGCTGCCCCAGCTCTGAACCAAGTGCGGAGAAGGACCGATCAAAAGCATCCCGCATCGTACCAAAGGCCTTCGGATCCGCGCCTTGGAACGAGTAGATGGACTGCTTCTCGTCTCCAACGACGAAGATCGACCGGTCTGCCGGTCGCGCGCCCTCGCCCGACAGGAACTCCTCGGCGATGGCCGCGATCACGTCCCATTGCTCAGGACTCGTGTCCTGTGCCTCATCGATCAGGATATGGTCGATGCCCCGGTCCAGCTTGTAGAGAATCCAGCTCCGCATGTGGTCCTGGGTCAGAAGCCGGCGCGCGCGGGTGACGAGATCGGAGAAATCCAGAAGCCCACGAGCCTGCTTGTCGCGCTCGAGCCCGGCGATGAGCGCCGCCCCGAAGACATAGAGATCTTCGGTTCGAGCAGCGTTCTCTGACCGGCGCAACTGATCCTGCAGATCAGCCGCCCAGGTGCAAAGGCGGTCAAACTCGGAGTCTGCTTGCGGGCGCTCTGCCAGAACGTTCTTGGTGCCAAGACCCCTCAACGGACGGCGGCCCTGGCCAGTCAGAAGATGCTTGGACAGGGCCGCGGCTATCTCAAGGGGTGCCGCCAGCGCCCGCTGCCAGTCACCAACCAGCGCCGCGATGGACTGTTCCACCTTGCCACCCGACCGGCGCAGAACCTCGGCCAGGGCCGCGAACTCCGCAATGTCCAGATCCTGCAGGGCGCGTTTCGCAATCTCTTTCCGATCCGCGTCAGCGGATAGGCCGAACTGCGCCTGAAGGGCCAAGCCTACGGCAGTGTCCTGGATCTGAGCCCGCTCAGCGATGACAGCGGCGGCGAGTTGATCGATGCCGTCTTCGTTCAGCCTCCGAGCGGCGCGATCGAAAGCGTCACTGCGCCCATTCTCGGCATCTTCGGCCAGGCGAATGCGACGATCGCTCAGCAACAGGTCGGTTTGACGGTCGTCCATGACCTCGAAACTTGGCGAAACGCCAGCCTCCAATGGGAAGCGCCGCAGCAATCGCTCGCAAAAGGCGTGGATCGTCTGGATCTTGAGCCCACCAGGTGTCTCGAGCGCTCGAGCAAAGAGACGCCTGGCCTCGGCCAAGGCGTCTCGGTCTCTGACAGGTCCCGTCGCACCGAGATCGCCGAGGTCCCGTGAAAGCGCCTCTTCCGGGGCCATCGCCCAACCGCCCAGCATCCGAAAGAGCCTGGTCTGCATCTCTGCCGCGGCGGCCTTGGTATAGGTCAGGCAGAGGATCCGCTCCGGCGGCGCGCCCGCCAACAATAGCCGAGCGACCCGGCTTGTCAGGACCGCCGTCTTGCCCGCACCTGCGTTCGCAGCGACCCAGTTGGAACGATCAGGTCGGGTTGCCTGGACCTGCTCAGGGGCCGGAACGATGCGATTCAAACCTCCTCCTCCCCACGCCACTCAGCCACGCGAGCAAGGTGGTCGTAGTCTCCGGCAAACGCCGTATTCATCGGCCGCGGGTGCGAGATGTAGGGAGCGCCCGCATCGTAGGCCGATAACAACCGTCGGACGTTCGCCATATGGCCGGCAACTCCTTCGGAGAGTTCAGGCACGTTGGTGGCCACGCCGCCATTGCCCCGGCCCGTGAGGCCGATGTAGGCCCCTTGCGCAACCACTGCCGCGTCCAGTCCACAAAATCCACCGGCTGCGAGAATTGCCGCCTGGATATGGAGCTGATGGTTGAAGCCGGCATCGATCTGCTTCTTAGATGGGGGATCCCCGGTCTTGTAGTCGTAGATCGCCGCACTGCCGTCATGAAGATGGTCGACCCGGTCTGCCTTGGCCCGAATCTCGAATGGGCCACCAGGCAGATCGATCGTCATCCGACCCGAAACTTCTACGGCTAAGGGGTGGCCACCGGCTCGTCGGGCTTCCTCCTCGCGGACGAACCAATCTGCGAATCTCCCGATCCGGGCGCGCCAGACACGTTGCAGGTCCTTCCACGGCACGTCCTCCGCCAGCACTCCGTCTGCAATCTGTTGCAGCAAGGCGCGTGCCTCGGTGCTCCCGGGCCAGGGTTGGCTCTGTGCTACGAATCGCTCCAGCACCCGGTGCATGACGCTGCCTCGGTCGCGCATGTCAGGCGGGCGTCCCAGTGGGTCCATCGGACGGAGACCAAGAACCTGATGCGCGTAGACCGCATAGGCATCGCGGACCAGAAGCTCGATCCGCGTGACCGACAGCACACGTGGTCGGGCCTCCGGCGGGGGGTTAGCCCGGGGCCGTCTGGCCCGCTCGACCAACGCAATCGGAGCGGCGAAACGCCGGGCATACTCACTGTACCGCGCTCCCCGCGTCAACGCCTCGGACCAGGCATCTTGCCCGCCCACCCCGACGACCAGGGTTTCAAGGCGGATCAGCCAGCGCGACGCCACGGTCGCAGCACCATCGGCCTTCCTCGCGCGCGTCAGCAGGACCTCATCGCGACATGCGGCTTGCAGGAAGTCATGCGCGGATAGGCCGACGGATCGCTCTGGCGAGGGTATTCCAACCGCCTCGCGCATGGGCCGCCCGAGCCATGGCCCCGGATCGGCTGTTTGCGGCCAGGACCCTTCGTTGAGCCCAGTGAGGATCGTGAGGTCCGCCTGGACAAAGCGTGCCTCGCGTGTGCCGCGAATTGTGACGCGAGGATGCGGCTCACGCGGGCGGGGACGAAGTTGCGCATCCGAAAGCAGGCTCCGGAGAACGGCTCGGTAGTCCTGGACGGCACCAGGACCGAAGGCCCCCGCGTCGCGGGCGATACCGGCCAGACGCGCGGAAAGCTCTCGCCCCGCCTCCCCCTGCCAGGCAGCGGCGGGACCATCCGGTCGGGCCGTCAGGCGCTCCAGCGTCTCGACATGTGCCGCGACAACCGATCCCAGCGACTTGCGTGCGGCGAGTGCGGATGCCAGAGGTTCCAACGCTCCCAAGAGAGCACCATGCCACGCTCGTCCCGCTTCACCCGCGTCCGGCCAAGGCGGCAAAGTTTGCCAACCAGACGGCTTGCGCAGGACCTTCGCCTCGAACGCGCGAGCCATCTGAAGATGCGACTGGCGCTCGAGCCCCAGAAATACGAGCGGATGCTGCAGCAAGCCTACTAGCGTAACAGCCGCATCTGGTGCTTCGGCAGCATCAACGGCCAGACTGAGCAAACGGCCAGGTGCCGATAGAAGAAGGGGCTGCCCCATGGTGTCGTCTGGCACGATTCCGAATGCTGACAACGCTGCCGTTACCCGACGTGCAAGCATGGCGTCGGACGAGATGATGGTCACCCTCTTGCCCGGCACCTCGAGCGCTGCTCGGGTCGCCACCGCGATTGCTTCCGCCTCGGCGCGCGGGCTCTCCGCCTCCAAGACCGAAAAACCGTCGAGCGCGTCAGTCAGGTCGCCGCGGAGCTTCTCTCCGGCCTGGTACCAATGGTCCGTCACCGGGGCTGGCCGTAAGGCCTGCGCCAGCAGCGTACGCCGCCGCGACGGCACGACAGGGATCCAGGGGCGGACCTGTGCCGGGGTCATCGCGAGGTTATGAAGCAGGCCCTGGAATGGCCCGAGAGGATGGTCATCGGTCACATCGGACCAGACCCCGTCATCCACCTCCGGGTCCAACCCCGGCAAAACGATCTGCCCTTTTGGCAGGCGTGCAACGCTGGCGAGCAGCCGCGCGGTCGACGCAACGGATCCAGTACTGCCGACAGCAAGGACGGGGTGTTCCGGCGGATCGGTAGCCCACTCCTCGGTAAGATGGTCGATCAGCAATCGCTGGCGCTCCCGTGGGTCAAGCAAGTCCCCTTCCGCCTCCGCCCGGATCGCCGGCCAAGCGGTGCAGACCAGATCAAGAAAGCGGCGCATCTCGGTCCAATGGTGTGCAACGTCTAAGCCCAGCTCGCTGCCCTCGAGGGCGTTGTCCAATGCCTCTGCGCCCAGTCCGGCGTCATGCATCTGGTCCATCAGGAAGGCGAGTTCAGCGGCCAGGTCAGCGGCAGCACGGACCGGCGCGACCGGTTCGCCAGCCGCCGCACGCGCTTCCAGAAACCGTTCGACCAGACGAGTCAGCCGGAAGTGTCGACGCATCGGTCGCACGGAGGGGGGCAGATCCGGTGCCAAGAGGGGGTCGGCTGCAAGATCAGGAATAAGCTCGAGCCTTGGCAGCACGCCGGGACTGGGCATCGCATCCGCAAGCGCGGTCTCGATCTCCTCCCGAGCAAGAGTCGTCGTCACGAGAATTTGCGTCCTGGCAGTCACGTACGGCCCGGCGGACACGTGGCGGGCGACATAGCCCTGGGCAAAGGAACGGGCAAAGTCCGCGCCAGGCGGGATCGCGAACACTTGGGCGCTCGTCATGGGTGCGCCGCGTTCATCGCCGCCTCGGCTTCAACCAGACCCTCCGGCGTCCCCACATCGACCCAGTGACCACCGTAGACCACGGCCCGCAGCCGACCTGTGTGCCGGAGACGTTCCCAAATCACCTTGATAGAGAAAGCACCCTCCGGTGCGCCATCCAGGCTCTCGGGCACAATGATCTGAGCGCCGGTGTAGACATAAGGTGCCGTCTTGGCCTCTCCGCGTGGTTGAGGAACTCCAGAGGTATCAATCGTGAAGTCACCGGGGCGCGTGTACGCCCGCGTTTTGTCCGTTGGGACCAACAGTAGAAGCACATCCATCTCGGCGGGCCTCCATGCCCACGACAAGGTCTTCAACGGGTTGTCTCCAACAAACACATTGTCGCTATTGAGTGCGAAGAAGGGGGCAACGCCAAGCATCGGGCGAGCTTGGACAAGCCCCCCACCAGTATCCAGGATTTCGGGTGACTCCTCCGAGAAAGAGATTTTGGGCATAGTCCTGTCTGCCAGATGCGCCCTGATCTGCGGCCCCCGGTAATGGAGGTTGATCACAGCGTCGGTCACACCGGCATCATTGGCCAGGTCGAGCGTGTGGTCGATAAGCGTCCCTCCGCCAACATGCATGAGCGGCTTTGGTCGCTCCTGCGTAAGCGCGCCCATCCGAGTGCCAAAACCGGCTGCCAGTATCATTGCGGTATTGGGCCCGCTCACGGGCTACTCCGGCCCGCAATGGCCTGCAGAAGCGCCGTATCCGGCGTTGGCGCGACCGACAGGATCCACGTACGAAGCGCCGAGAGGTTGGGATGTTCCAGGTCGCAGAGAAGGTGGGCCCAGACCCTTGGGATCAGGTCCAGGTAACGCGCTTTGCCGTCTCTGAGTGCCAGCCGTGCGAATATCCCAATGATCTTCAGGTTCCGCTGGGCGCCCAGTGCAGCATACGCCGCCATGAAGGCGTCTGGATCCAGATCACGGCGGGCGCTCAGGTAGCGCTCAAGCATGTTTTTCTGCAGCGCGTCGGACGTATCGCGCCGTGCATCCTCCAGCAATGACACCAGATCATAGGCTGGATGACCAGCGAGAGCGTCCTGATAGTCCAGCAGGCCAACACGCTCATGGAGGTCCCTATCCGGCAGCCAGACCAGGTTCTCGGCATGATAATCGCGCAGAACCATTACATCCCGACAGTCGGCAAGGGGGGACGTTATCGTGTAGACATGCGACAGCAAGTTGTCGCGCGCCTTTGGGTCGTTGACGCCTGCCGCGGGGAGCCACCACTCGGCGAAGAGCGCCGCTTCGCGATCAAGCGTGGCCTGGTCGTAGGGCGGCGCCCAGGGCGGTGGTGGGCTCTGCGCGAGGTTGGCAAGCAGATCGACCGCAGCAGCGTAGAGCCTCTGCTCCTCCTCAGGCTTGTCGCGCAACTCAACTGCGTATAGCGCGTCGCCCAGATCCTCCAACAACAGTAAGCCAGCGGGTATATCTGCTGCGCGTATCGCCGGGGCCGAATACTGCTGATCCCGCAGCCATCTGGTCACATTGATGAACGGCGCCGTATCCTCCCCGGTGTCCGGCGGCGCGTCCATAAGCACCGCACGACCGGCGGGGCCGTCCAGGCGAAGATAGCGACGGTTCGATGCATCTCCGGCAAGCGGTCGGATATTCGCGTCCGCCCACCCGGCGCGCGACAGGAAACCCGTTATCTGCTCATCCCGGACAGCACTCATGCATCAGCCTCAAACGCTGCCAGCAGCCGCTGCCAGCCATGGCCAAAAGCCTGCGCACGTATCGAACGATGATCGCCTGAACGTGGCTGGATGTCGAGCACCAGACAGCGCGGCGGTTGTGGCAGCCACCGCTCTCCCCACTCGACCAACAGGATCGCGTCCGCCGGGGCGTCGGCCAGCCCCAGCTCGTCCAGTTCGTCCACCGACGAAAGCCGATAGAGATCTGCATGCCAAAGGCTTGCCTGAGGCAGTTCATAGACGTTCACGATCGTATAGCTGGGCGAGGGCACGTCGGCATCAGGTTGGCCCAATCGGCTTCGAATGATCGCCCGAACAAGGTGCGATTTGCCAGCGCCCAGCGGCCCTGTCAAAAGAAGGCGATCCCCGGGTTCCAGAGCGTTCGCCAGGCGTGATCCAAGCGCATCCGTGTGCCCGGGACCAGTAGTCTCCACCACCGCCACCTGCGAACGCTGGGAAAGGTCGGGGTCGGAAGCAACCATTCAAAGTGCCAAAGTCTGCGTTGACGGGAACCTCTGTCTAACGCTCGCCTCGATCGTTGGCCAGCGGCCTCAACCGGCCCGTTTGGGCGACATGGATGCAACATCGGGGTCCCCGTTCTGGCCGTTGGGACGTGACCGCGACGAAGACGACGGAGACGGAGATGATGGAGACGGTGGAGAAGGCGGCGAAATCTGGCAGACCAAACGCAGTGTGTTGCCTTTGTCGTCGCGATGGCTCTCCAGGTTTGCGCCGGCACGCGCTGCAAATTGCCGTGCGACTGACATAACGGCCGTATCCTCGGCGCTTTCCTGAGCAATGGACGACAGGGTCACTGACAGCGTGGTGTCATCCGACGTACCTCCTGCTCCGATGACGATCTCGGCACTATCGCCTGCATTCCGCATTGCCTCTGATGCCATTGCGAAAAGAAGCTGGCGCAAGAGCTGCGGATCACCGCTCACTTCGGCGGCGTCACCCTCGATCCGGGCACTGATCACGGTCCCTTGCGCGGTTGCCCGCTGCGATAGCCGCCGGATCGTGTCGTCCACCGCAGAAGACAGGTCGACCTGTTCCGGCATTTCCCCCAACGTCAGCACGTTCCCGTCGCCATCAGAGCGAGTAGGTGGGGGACCGTCGGGGAGCAATGTACCGCCGCGGGCATCCGAGAACACCGCCATGGTGGAGCCATCCGGCAACGGCGCCACACGGACCCGCAGCACGCGGCCAGACCCCATCTCCAAGGGGGCCTCCCAGGTCCGACGTCCCTCTTCACCAGTAATGAAGCGGTGCATTCTCTGCCACACCCCTTCGCTCACGCAGAGCGAACCGCACAAAGACACCAGCTGTCTGGCGTGCATTGCGGCGTATGCAGTGTCGGAATCTGTGCCCCAGATCTCGTGAAACGCCTGATTGACGAACTGCAGCAGACCGTTCGGACCGAACACGGCGATGCCCTCGGTCAACCGGTCGAGTGTGGCCCGGCGAAGGTCGATCGAATGGCGGTACCGCTGTTCCAGGCGGACCCTCTCGGTGACATCATCGAAGATGAAGGCAAGCGAGCCATGTGGGTGCGGTCGCGCGAGCACGCGGATGTTCGAGCCATCAGCGAGATGCCAAAGGTCCTCATAGTCCGCCGCTTCCGTGTTCTCGAACAGGCCGAGCAACCGAGCCCGCCACTTGTGAAAGTCCTGCGACTCTGGCAAGCGCCGCGTCGCCCTCAGTTCATCGATGATATCGCGAAGCGAAGGCCGCCGGGCAAGCCAGGCCGGCTCCACCTGCCACATTTGCACTAGAGCGGGGTTAAACAGGGCAAGCGTCTGATTCCTGTCGAAGATCGCGAGGCCGACCGTGAGGTGCGCGAACGTCTCGGTCATCGTCTGGACGAACCGTGTCAGCGTCCGCTCCGCCGTTGCCGCCATGCCAGCATCAGTTGCAAAGCCGATGCGGCTGCTGTCATTGCGAATGATCTCGACGACATGGAGCGACACCGTCTCTGCGCTGTCGTCGACAACGATCTCGATCCGCGACTTCTGCGGTTGCCCGGCCAAAACGGGTTGGCGGTTGAGCTTTGTGCGAGCGACGATCAACTCCACCGCGCGATTCGCCGCGATGCTCGCGTTGCGGATGACGACCTTGCCCCCGCACCAGATGATCTCGCCCTCGGCCGTTCGATGCCAGGCAATCAGCGGGGCATCTTCGATCAGGCCGCTGAGGGTCGCATGCTCCCGCTTGCGCTCATCCAGTGCGCGGGCGGCAAGATCAACCCGGGTCTCCGCATCGCGAAGCTTGACGTCCATCAACTCGGCGTCCCGGAGGATCAGTCGGATCATGGCCCCGGAAGGGCTTCCGATCAGTTCATAAGCCACTCCTGCCGACGACCGCACGATCATATCGACAGGGTCGCCGGTCATCTCCAACCGGTTCACCGCGTCGCGGGCCTCACTGGCTTCTGCACCGAGAAAATCATCGAGCACCCGGATGATCGGCATGTTCTCGCAATCGCCAAGAAGCTCCCGCGCCGTCAGCGACATGTCCTGCACCATGCCATCGCCGACGATCAGCACCGCCCCATCCGTAAGCGCGTCCGACGGCAGACGTCGGTCCCGCACGTAGAACAGAAGCCAGAATACGAACCCGAGGAATACCACGCCGATCGACAGGACGATCAGCAATCCGCTCGTACTCAGAGTGATTACACCTGCCTCAGGCAATTCTATCGGTTCCCCTCACGCTAAACTGCGTATAGTTGTATCGACAATTTCATACAATTCAGGGTTGCATCATTCCGATGCTCGGTACAACCCTTTTGCACCCTGATTCGGGCAGAAGTGCGACTTAGTCGCGGAAGCGTTCATTTGCCCCGAGTGGTCCACGCTGATGTGCGGTTGGTACCACCACAAGCTCCTCGGGCCACAGCATCTCGATGATTGCCCCGGGCGGACGCCTAACGCTGGCCGGAACCCCACCAAACACCGCCTTCTGCCCCGGCGCATCAGAGCCGTTCGCGAACGACATTTCGGCACCTGTGCGTTCAAGCAGCGTCCTCGCGATGAAGAGACCAAGACCCATGCCCTCGTATCCACCACGGTCGTCCGGTTCATCCCCCTGGTGTGAGCGTGACGAGACATAGGGCTCGCCCAACCGCGGCAGCAGATCAGGGCTGAAGCCGGGACCGTCATCCCCCACGGCAACGCGGAGGATACCGTCGTCCACCTCGGCATCGATCCAAACCGTGGTCGCGGCAAAGTCGACCGCGTTCTGGATAACGTTGCGAAGACCATGGATCAGTTCCGGGGTACGGTTAAGCACCGGGTGGGTTTGCTGCGCCTCGCTTGCTGGGCCACCTTCGAGCCGGATCACGATGTCCTTTCCACGCTGCGCATGCGGTTCGGCCGCCTCCTCGAAGATCGCGGCGATCGGCGCGCGCTTGACCTGGCGATCATCGCGCCCCCCCTGGCTGAGATCGGCCATGATGGCGCCGCAGCGCTGCGCCTCCTCGCGAATGAGCTGGACGTCTGCTGCGAGGGCCGGTTGTCCGGCCAGCTCGTCCGCCAGCTCGCCCGCGACCAACTTGATCGTGGCCAGCGGCGTGCCCAGTTCGTGCGCCGCCGCGGCCGCCATCCCTCCAATTGCTGAAAGACGCTGCTCGCGCGAAAGGGCGATCTGGGTTGCATTCAGCGCCTGGGACATTGTGTAGACTTCGACCGTGACGCGTCTCGCGTAGAGGCTGAGGAACACGACGCCGATGATCAGGCCCGCCCCGATCCCGTAGAGAAAGACCTCCGGCACAGCCAGTACGGTCCCATCCTTGGTTATCAGGGGCCGGTGCACCACGGCCATCAGCGGCACGCTGAGCATCGCGAAGACGCCCAGGATCACGGTCGAGGTCAGCTTTAGCGCCGTCGCTGCAATAGTCACGGGGGCGAGCACCAGCACCGCGAACGGGTTGTTCAACCCACCCGTCAGCATCAGCATCACGACCAACTGAGCCAGATCGAAGAACTGGGACAGGAAGGTTCCGCGCTCACTCAGGCGCTTTTCAGCAGGGTGGACCAGCTGCGCGATGATGTTCACGGTGACCGAGGCCGAGATCATCACTGCGCACATCGACAGCGGCAATTGGAAACCAAGATACTCCGTTGCCACCAGCACGGCCGCGATTTGCCCGCCGATCGCCATCCAGCGCAGCATGATCAACGTGCGCAGGCGCACCCAGTTGCCCCGGGCACGCGAATTGAGCAGCGAATTGAGGTGGCTGTCCGCCATGGCACCTTATCCTCCGCCCGGCCTGCGATGAAAAGACCGTGATGCGCCTCTTGCAATTGCCCCTTGCAATCGTTTTGTCGAGGTCACGCAAGGAGGGTCAGATGCGCACACCAATGATCGCTGCCACGGCTGCCGTGCTGCTCACCGTCGCGGGCGCAGGCGCCTATCTGCTGATGAGCCCGGCGCGGGACTACACGTCTCCGGCGCTGCTCAACGCGTCCGGGTCGACGATCGGGGGGCCCTTCGAGCTGACGACGCACAAGGGCGACCGTGTGACGGAGGCCGAGGTTGTCGACGGCCCGACGCTGATGTACTTTGGGTATACGTTCTGTCCCGATGTGTGCCCCATCGACGCTCAGGTGATGGCCGACGCCGCGATCCAGCTTGCTGACAAGGGACTCGACATCCAAACCGTCTTCGTGACGATAGATCCCGAACGCGATACGCCCGAAGCCATGACCTACTTTGTGGAGAGCCTGCATCCCCAGATGATCGGCCTGACCGGCACGGTCGAGGAAGTCAGGGACGCGGCGGATGCCTACAAGGTGTTCTACTCGCGGGTGAATGCGCCCGAGTCCGCAATCGAATACCTGATGAACCATTCCGCCTACACCTACCTGGCCGTGCCGGATGACGGGGTGATCGCGGTGTTTCGCAACGGCTTTCCACCGGAACAGATCGCCGCAGACGTGGAAGCGGTCCTGAGCGATCGTTAAACGCGGTGGTCCCTGGTTAGCTCTGCTGTCCGGATCGCGCTCAGGGATCGGGTAGGAACGGCGCCACGACCTCGCGCGTATCGGCGGAAGGTATCACCGGCACGATCTCGAAGTGTGCGCCCAGGCCGTGAAACCCCAATACCCATTCCTGCAGTTTCCGGGCATCATCCGTCTCCATGATCTGGAAACAGCGGCGGAATCCCGGCTCGATCCATGAGTTGTGGAAGACCAGCCCCTCGGGCAATTGCCGCCCGTGATCGCGGAGGTGCGCGTACACCGGCAGCATATCATCGCCATCGAACGTCTCTATGATCATGAATAACATCAGGCCCCTCCGGATTGTCCTGCCTTCCACGCTCGTCTAGGACGGGGCTACGATCAAGGGGCGAGGCGATGGCTTTCAGTGACACGGAACTTGAGCGGTACGCCCGCCACCTGGTCCTGCACGAGATCGGCGGGCCAGGTCAGCAACGGCTGAAGGCAGCCCGAGTCCTGGTCGTGGGCGCAGGCGGGCTGGGGTCTCCCGCGATCCTCTACCTCGCCGCCGCCGGTGTCGGCACGATCGAGGTTGTCGACGATGACGTAGTGTCTTTGTCCAACCTCCAGCGCCAGGTCCTGCACGCCACCGAAGATGTGGGCAGACCCAAGATCGATAGCGCCGCCCGCGCGACCGCACGCATCAACCCTGAGATCGACCTGATCGGTCACGCCACCCGCCTGACGCCGGAGAACGCCCATGACCTGATCGCCGGGCGGACGGCGGTGCTGGACGGCACCGACAACTTCGAGACACGGTATCTGATCAATCAAGTGTGTGCGGAAGCCAAGGTCCCTCTCGTCTCCGCGGCCATGGGCCGATGGGACGGGCAACTCTCGGTGTTCCGCCCCTGGCTCGGTGGCCCGTGCTATCGCTGTGTTTTTCCCGAAGCCCCACCCGTGGGCACCGTCCCAGCCTGCGCCGAAGCGGGCGTGCTCGGCGCCCTTGCAGGCGTGATGGGCTCAATGCAGGCGGCCGAGGCGGTAAAACTTATCACCGAAGCGGGCGAGCCACTGGACGGGCGACTCCTGCTCTACGACGCGCTCGCAGCCGACATCCGCACGATCCGCCTATCAAGGCGCGCGGATTGCGAGACGTGCGGCACCCTCTAGGCTCGTGTAGCCCAATTCGCCGGGTGATCTTCCGGCCCTGTCACCTTCGGGGCATCGCCGACTTTCAGCGTCCGCTCGACCGGCGCGCACAGGATGTTCTTCGACGTGATGTTCCCGAAGAGGTTTTCCGTCACGCCAAGGTGGTTGTTGGGGTTGAAGAGAAGCGGCAGATGCCACCATGCCTCGTAGTCCAACGATAGGACATGCTCGATAATGCCAGGTGCATCGTCCTTGTTGGCCTCAAGGTAGAGTAGCGGTCGGAACTTGGCGATGAGGCCAGCGGCACCCTTCAGCACCTGAGTCTCCATGCCCTCGACGTCCGCCTTGATGAGGTCAAGGCGGGGCGGGTCGACCGCGTCGTCCAACCGCTCGACCCGTATCTTGATGGGCGTATCGCGCGCCAGCTTCTGCAACGAGTAACCGCCGAAGTTGTTCTCAGTGCGCGGATCAGGTCGGATGGTAGACATCCAGTCAGACACCTCGCCACACCCCGCGTTGAACGCCGGGACATTGACCAGATCGTTGAGCGCCAGATTGGCACAGAGCTGCTGGAAGACCACGAGCTGTGGCTCGAAGGCGTAAAGAAGCCCTTCAACGCCGATCTTGCGCGCCATCGGAACGGTCAGCGCTCCCATGTTTGCGCCAGCTTCGATCGCGACCATTCCAGGGCGCAGCAACTGATCCAGCAGGCTCCATTCCTGCTCCGAGAACTCTCCGTAGTGGATCAACGCGCGACCCATGTAGAGATCCTGCGGATTGGCCAGGAAGCGCCCGTGCTTGCCCTCGACAAGCTGATAGATGCCTGTGCGCAGAAGCTCCGTCATTGCAGCAACCCCAGAAGATCCACCCAAACCAGACGGTGGTCCGAGCTTGCATGCCGTCGGCCAGCCAGCTCAGTCAACCGGGAAAGCGGATCGTCGGGCGACGGCCAGAACACCCCGGCACCTGAGACTTCAAGCTCCGCGCTGGGGAGGACGTAGTCCACGCGCAGATCACCGGGGCCGTTATTCTCGGGCCAGTCGGCCGTGTTGTGCTGAGGCTCGGCGCCCACCGCCGCTTGGGCCGCGCCCGGACTAACCGGCAAGGGGTCCTGCAGGCGCGGATGGCCAATCAGCGCCGCGATCGTGGCGTTGTCCCCATCACCCTTCAGCGGGTCGGCATTCAGGTCACCCAACACGATGACCTGGGCATCGGGGCCAATCGGCCCGTGCAACCCGGCATCGTCGATCATCCAGTCCTCACCTTCCAAATATGAAATCCAGAATGCAATTTCCGCCGCGTTGCGCAGACCATTGCGGTTCTCAGGCCCATCGAAGACGGGCGGGGTGGGATGACTGGCCAGCACGTGCACCGGCCCGCCTGGTGTCTCGATTTTGACATCCCAGTGGCTCTTCGAGCTCAGCGGCAGAACATCCCAAACCTCGGCCGCGTAGTAGGAGTTGCCATCGGGGTTCATAGGTTCACGAGCTTGCGGGACCTGTGACCACGGCCAGAGACGAAACGTCCGCACATCCGCGATCCTGTACCGGCTGAGCACCGCCATACCGTACTGTCCGGGAAACCGCCCGAACCCCCAGGCATCGCGCGCGCCGGTCACCTCACCATTGCCGTCGAGGTCAAACCCGGACGGCACACCAGTGTTCACGGTGTCGGTGAAGCTATGCGGGTATTCCAGACTCTCGATGTCCTCCATACCCTCCGCGAGCAGCGCCTGCAGACGGGCAACCGCCAGACCCTCGGGGTCATGGTCGATCTCGTTGATCAGCAGAATGTCGGGGCGAACCCGAAGAATGATCTCGGCAACCGCGATGACCTGCGCGTCACGCTTGTCCATGTCCGCGATCAGGACGCCAGCGCCCTGCCGCACAAGGCTGGCGTTGAAGGTGGCCACCCGGAGCGCGCCTTCTGTCCGCGTCAGATCCAACGCCGCTACCGGTCCGGATACCGCGAGTGCTCCGGTCAGGACAACCCCGCCGAGAAGCGCGGCCGCCGTCACCCGGCCTTGGCCAGCCAGGGCTGGGCCGCGTTGCGCTTGGCCTCGTGGGTGGAAATGGCATCGGACTGCTGCAGGCTCTCGCCGATCTCGTCCAGCCCGTTCAGCAGCGCATGCTTGCGACCGGCATCGATTTCGAACGTCACTGTTCCGCCGTCCGGCCCCGTGATCGTCTGTGCTTCGAGGTCGACTGCCAGGACAGCGTTTGCCCCGCGCCCTGCATCGTCCATCAGCTTCTCCAGATCCTCCGGCGAGACCTTTACTGCCAGGATCCCGTTCTTGAAGCAGTTGTTGTAGAAGATATCGGCAAAGCTGGTGGAGATCACGCAGCGGATGCCCTGATCCAGGATCGCCCATGGCGCATGTTCGCGCGACGACCCGCAGCCGAAGTTGTCCCCGGCCACCAGGATCTTGGCGTCCCGATAGGCCGGCTGGTTCAACACGAAATCCGGGTTCTCGGACCCGTCGTCATTGTACCGCATTTCGGTGAACGCATGCACACCCAGGCCCGAGCGCTTGATCGTCTTCAGGAACTGCTTGGGGATGATCATGTCCGTGTCGACGTTGATCATGTCGAGCGGCGCTGCCACTCCCGTGAGCGTCGTGAACTTTTCCATCTTTGGGCCTCCCTTGATCCGGCTTCGGTAAAGCATGGCGCAACCCCGGAACGCAAGTCGTCGCGCTGCTTGACGTGGACGTGAACCTCCGTGGCGGGCACTTCTGAACCAAAACCCCAATATGCGGCACTTAAGATGGCAAACGGTTAGACATGGAGAGCCAGATATGAAGACGCTTCTTTCCCTCGCAGCGGCCATCGTGGGCGCCACACTTCTGGTGAACCAAGCGCAGGCCTCACCAGCCGCCCCAGTGTCCGCAGGTATACATACCCTTGCCGATGTCGGGCTGGATGCCCCAGTCCACGAGGCAGGCTTCAAGAAGTTCGGTCGTCGTGGTTTTGGCCACCGCCGTTTCGGGCGCGGCTTCCGGACCCACAAGGGTTATCACGGAAAACGATCCTTCAGGGGGCATCGCGGTCACGGCCACCAAGGCGCACGGGTGTTCAGGGGGCATGGCGGTCACAAGGTCCGGAGCAATAAGGTGATCCTGCCGTTCGGCATCTTCATCAAGTAAGGTGTAAATGCGCTGGCGCCGACCCAGCGCTCCCCCTACACGGAGGCGATGGACCGGGTATTCCTCCAGGCAAACGCAAGATGGCTCAGCGCGGGGGTGGTTCTCACGCTCTGCTCGTCGTTCGGGCAGACCTATTTCATCTCGATCTTCGCCGACAGGATCATGGGCGAGTACGGGCTGACCGACGGACAATGGGGCGCGATCTACACTGTCGCTACCTTGGCCTCCGCCGCCACGCTCCTCTTCGCCGGGTCACTTGCCGATCGGGTCCGGGTCTCCCGCCTCGCCACGCTCATCCTGATCGGCTACGCCGCAATCGCCGTCGGCATGGCGTTAAACGAGAACGTCTACGTCCTGATCTTCCTGATCTTCGGGCTGCGCTTCTGCGGACAAGGTATGATCAGCCACGTCGGAATCACCGCCATGGCCAGGTGGTTCCGCGCCCACAGGGGGCGGGCCGTGGCCATCGCCGGGCTCGGCTATTCGGTGGGGGAGGCCTTGCTCCCCGGCGCCGCAGCCCTGGCCGAGCCGCTGATCGGGTGGCGCACGACGTGGCTTGTGGTGGCCGCCCTTCTGATCCTCATCTTCTTGCCGTTCGTCGCGTGGCTCGCGCGCGATGAGCGCAGCCCCCGAGGGAACGCTGACGCCGATCATCATCCGGGTCGCGACGGTCATACATGGAGCCGCCGAGACGTCCTGCGCCATCGCCTATTCCTTGCGCTCTTGCCAGCCGTCGTTGCCAGCAGCTTCATCGGTACCGTTGTGTTTTTCCAGATCGCGCACATTGCCGGTGCCATGGGCTGGCAGAAGCTGGAGATGACCGCTGCCTATCCGGTCTATGCGGGCACCACGATCGGCGTGTCGCTGCTGGCCGGCTGGGCCGTGGACCGCTGGGGGCCGGACCGCCTGCTGCCCTGGTTCCTGCTGCCGCTGGGGATGGGGGTCGCGTTCATCGGCCCCTTCGCCGGGCTCTGGTCATGGTTCCTGGCGCTCGGTCTCAGCGGAATCACCACGGGCATCGCCCATGCCATGTGGGGAGCCTACTGGGCCGAGATCTACGGGACCCGGCATATCGGCGGCATCAAGGCCATCGCCTCCTCGGCCATGGTCATGGGTTCCGCCATAGGGCCTGGGATCACCGGGTTCGTGATCGACCTTGGGGTGGGCTTCGCGGGGCAAGCGCCGTGGATGGCGGCCTCGGTCGTGGCGATCAGCCTGCTGAACGCGTGGGTAGTCGCGCGCCTGCCCGCCCGTACTGAGCCTGCCGAAACCGCTGTCTGAGCCTGCTCAAGCGGTGCTGCCGCTCTCCATTGCCTGTTGCGCAGAGGCCGCGAGCGCCTCGCACCTGTCCGCCTCGCGCGCGGCCAGACGGGCCTTGGCCTCGTCGATGTAATCACGTGTGAGGGGCACAGCATCCCGCTCGCGACCCAGCTGGATCTGAAAAACCATGCTGGCCCCGTGGCTGAACACGCACTCGCAAGACGAGAGATAAAGCTCCCACATCCGGGCGAACCGTTCATCGTACATCTCGACGGCCTGGGGGCGCACGGCGTCAAACTGGGCACGCCAGACGGCCAGTGTTCTTGCATAGTGAACCCGCCAGACCTCGCAATCCAATGTCCAGAGGCCCGATTTCTCAATGGCTTCAAAGGTCTCGGACATCGAGGGCGCATATCCTCCCGGAAAGATGTACTTGCGGATGAACGGTCCCGTGACCCCAGGCGGAGCCTTCGACGAAATCGCATGGATCAACGCGACACCGTCTGTGCCCAGCCGGTCGCGCACGCCCAGGAAATACTCCGTAAGATGGGGGGCGCCCACATGCTCGGCCATGCCTACGGATACGACCCGGTCGAACGTCTCCGACACGTCGCGGTAGTCCTGCAGGCGAAACTCGACACGATCGGCCAGGCCGAGGATTTCCGCCCGGCGCTTGGCCACCGCCAATTGCTCTTTCGACAGGGTCACCCCCACCACAGAGACCTCGGCGATCGAGGCCAGATACAAGGCCATACCGCCCCAGCCACACCCGATATCCAGCACCCGATCTCCTGGGCGCAACGCCAGTTTGGCCGCGATATGGCGCTTCTTGGCGATCTGCGCGACCTCTAGCGTGGTTACGCCCTCCTCCCAGTAGGCACATGAGTACTGCATGTCCCCATCCAGCCACAGGCGGTAGAAGTCGTTGCCCATGTCGTAGTGATGGGCAACGTTCTGGCGGGCCTGCGCCAGCGGATTGTGCTGCATCGTGCGCCGGAACTTCCGCGCGAGACCTCGCCAGAAAATCTGACTGGGCGTCAGGTCAAAGTGTTGTTTGTTCTGGAAGAACAGGGCGGTAAAATCGTGGATCGTCCCTTCTTCCACGACCAACGCGCCGTCCATATAGGCCTCGGCCGCGCGAAGTTCGGGGTTCAGGAAGATCTTCCAGTCGAACGAGGGATCCGTGATCCGCACCGCGACATGCGGCGCCGATCCATCTCCGAACCTTTGCTCGAACCCGCCCGGGCCACGCAGGAGCAGGTCCCCCGTCTTGACGGCCTTGGTGAAGATCTTCGGCAGAAAGCGCATCACTCAGCCCCAAGCGCCAACGGCGCGCGCACGGCGAAGCCGGAGCACGCCAGGTATCGAACATCCCGGGAGCTTGCTCCCGGGATTCCGTCGACTTCGGATGACTAGGACAACTCCCGAACGTCGGTCAGCCGCCCGGTCACCGCCGCCGCCGCTGCCATGGCGGGAGAGACCAGATGCGTCCGGCCCCCTCGTCCCTGCCGCCCTTCAAAGTTGCGGTTGGACGTTGACGCACAGCGCTCGCCCGCCGCCAACTGATCGGGGTTCATGCCAAGGCACATCGAGCATCCCGCCAGCCGGAAATCGAACCCGGCCTCGGTCAGCTTGGCAAGTAGGCCCTCTTCCTGAGCTTGTTTTCGCACCAGCCCCGAGCCCGGCACGATCATCGCACGGATCCCGTCCTTGACCTTCCGGCCTTCCATAACCTTGGCCACTTCGCGCAGATCCTCGATCCGCCCATTAGTGCACGACCCGATAAAGACCGTGTCAATCTCAATCTCGGACAGCGGCGTCCCGGGTTCCAGCCCCATGTACTTCAACGACCTCTCGGCGGCGGCCTGTTTGCCACCGTCGAAATCACCGGGGCTTGGCACCTGCGCCGTAATCGGCAACACGTCCTCGGGCGACGTGCCCCAGGTCACCACAGGCGCGATATCAGCCGCTTCCAGGGTGATGACCTTGTCATAGTGCGCGCCTTCGTCGGTGAAGAGCGTCTTCCAGAAATCGACCGCCATGTCCCAGTGCGCGCCTTGGGGCGCCCGTGGCCGTCCCTTCAGGTAGGCGAAAGTCGTCTCGTCAGGCGCGATCAGGCCGGCACGCGCGCCACCTTCGATTGCCATGTTACACACGGTCATGCGCCCTTCCATGGACAGCGACCGGATTGCCTCGCCGCAATACTCGATCACATGGCCAGTGCCGCCGGCAGTCCCGGTCATGCCGATAACGGTCAGGGTGATATCCTTGCCGGTCACCCCTGGGGGTAAGCTGCCGTTTACCTCGACCTTCATGTTTTTGGACTTGGATTGCACCAGCGTCTGGGTCGCCAGCACGTGCTCGACCTCGGAGGTGCCGATCCCATGCGCCAGCGCGCCGAACGCCCCATGTGTGGCCGTATGGCTGTCGCCGCAGACAATCGTCATGCCGGGTTGCGTGATGCCCTGCTCGGGCCCGATTATGTGCACGATCCCCTGGCGGATATCGTCGACATCGAACATCTCTATCCCGAAATCGGCACAGTTCTGGCGAAGTGCCTCGACCTGGATCCGGCTCTCCTCCTCTTTGATGCCGTCGTTTCGGTCCAGCGTGGTCGCAACGTTGTGGTCCGGCACTGCTATCGTCGCGTCCGGCGCGCGAACGCCGCGGCCGGCCATGCGCAGCCCCTCGAAGGCCTGCGGGCTGGTTACCTCGTGCACCAGATGGCGATCGATGTAGAGCAGGCAGGTGCCGTCTTCGGCTTCGTGGACAACATGGGCGTCCCAGATCTTGTCATAGAGCGTCTTTGGCGTGGTCATAGCTGTTTCCTCTGCGGATGGTCTTCTCGGGTGGCGTCAGTAGCCGTGCGTCACCCGGCCCGGACCGGCCCAGACATGGTGGCGTGGAAGCGCCACGGAAGGCGGTGGCAATCAGCCAGATCGCGATCATGTCGGAGCACCCGTTTCATTGCGCCGGACCATACGGTGGCCCGCGAGGGCGCACAAGCGCTGGGACGCAGCCGTCTTGCGCGATCAAATCGCGCGATGCGGGAAAATCTTGGAGGAGTTCATCGACAAGTCGCAGAGCTTTGGCTAGGGGA
>JBCCDA010000057.1:0-28854 GCA_039033215.1 Pseudomonadota bacterium
ACGGCCTATCCACAGTAATCTCCGTAACTTGTTTTGGTAAGTTCCCAACGTCAATATAATCATCTTCCGTAAGTAATACGGCTCGTTTAATTACGTTCTGGAGTTCCCTTAAATTCCCCGGCCAATGGTAATGTTCAAAGGTATTAAGTACCTTATCTGAAAAACCCAAAACTTTTTTATTCAAGGCCTCATTAGATCGTTGTAGGAAATAGTCGGCAAACAGCACCAAATCTTCAAAACGGTCTTTTAGGGATGGAATTTCTATTGAAAATTCATTTAATCTATGCCTTGGAATTCCGGTTTGCGTTTCTCCATGAAGGCGCGGCGTCCTTCCTTGAAATCCTCGGACGCAAAGCACGCCGCCACCATCTGATCCGCTTTCGCAAGATCCCGGTCCTCCGGGTCCGCCAACACCTGGGTTGAGATGTATTTCATTGCCGCCACGGTCAACGGCGCATTCCGCGCAATGGTGTTGGCGTAGTCCGTGACCGTCTGCTCGAGCGCGTCCTTGGCGACGATCTGTTCGGCGAACCCTGCGCGCAGCGCCCAGTCCGCATCGACGCGTCCCGCCGTGAACATCAGGTGCCGCGCATGGGCAATCCCCACGATGCTGGCAAGCCGCTTGATCGCCGTGAACGGATAACCCAGCGCGAGCTTGGCCGCCGGCATCGCGATCTGCAGATCGTCCGAGGCAATGCGGATGTCGCACACACAGGCGAGGTTCAGCCCGCCCCCGATGCAGAACCCGTTGATCATGGCGATCGTCGGCTTGGGGAACCGCTCGATCCGCTCATAGACCTTGCCGGTTTGCGTGTTGTAGTGCTGCTGCGCCTCGGCCGTGCCGCGCTGGCTTTCGAACTCAGAGATATCGGCGCCCGAGACGAAGGACTTGCCGCCCGCGCCCGAGAGCACCACCACGCGGATCGCGGGGTCCTTCTCGAAGGTGTCCAGGATTTCCTGCGCGCGCTCCCACATGGCAAGGCTGACGGCGTTGCGCTTTTCAGGCTGGTTGAAGATCATGTGGCCGATGGGGCCGTCCGTCTTCATCAGCATCTTGTCGGTCATTGGTCTCTCCGGTCTGGCCGCCCGGGCGGCGGCAGGTCTGTCTGGGGATCTCAGATCACGTTCTTTGTCATCATATCGGCAATCTCGTGGGCGTCGTAGCCCGCCTCTGCCAGGATCTCCCGGGTATGCTCGCCCCGATCGGGCGGGTGAGCGACCATGGCTGTGTTGGTGCGGCTCATGGTGATGGGCTGGGACACCATCTGCGTGGGCCCGAAGGGTAGGGTCGTGATATCGGCCGCCATCCCGAGATGCTGCACTTGTTCGTCGGCGAAGACCTCGTTGATCTTGTAGGCGGGGCCCGAGGGGACGCCTGCCTCCAGCATCGTCTCGACGACCTGAGCCATCGGCATGGTGCTGGTCACCGCGGCGATCTCGGCGTTCAGGGCGTCGCGGTTTTCCTTACGCTTGGCGGCATCGGCGTAGTCCGGGTTCTCGGCCCATTCGGGCTTGCCCAGCGCATCGCACAGACGCCGCCAGATCACGTCGCCCGAGACCGCGATGTTCACGGCACCATCCGAGCAGGGGTAGAGGTTCGTGGGCACCGTGGTCGGATGCTCGTTCCCGGTCTGGGGCGCAATCTCGCCTGCCATCAGCCAGCGCGACGCCTGGAAGTCCAGCATGGCAATCTGGGCCTGTAAGAGGCTGGAATGCACCCACTGGCCCTTGCCCGATTTCTCGCGTTCCAGCAGCGCGATCAGGATGCCCTGCGCCGTGAAGTGGCCCGCGGTCAGGTCCGCCACGGGGATGCCCACGCGCATCGGCCCTTCGCCCGGGGCGCCGGTAATGGACATCAGTCCGCCCATACCCTGGGCGATCTGGTCGAAACCCGGGCGCTTGGCGTAAGGCCCATCTTGTCCGAAGCCCGAGATGCTCGCCAGGATGATCCGGGGGTTCACGGCGGCCAGGGTGTCATAGTCGATCCCGAGGCGGTTCTTCACGTCCGGCCGGAAGTTCTCGACCACGACGTCCGCTTTCTCGACCAGTTTCATGAAGACCGCGTGGCCGGTGTCGTCCTTGAGGTTCAGCGTCAGCGAGCGCTTGTTGCGGTGGAGGTTCTGAAAATCCGAGGTCGCGCGGCCTGCGCCCAGCGCGCCGTCTGCCTCCAGCGCTGCCGGCATCTCGATCTTGATGCAATCCGCGCCCCAGTCGGCAAGCTGCCGCACACAGGTGGGGCCCGAGCGAACCCGCGTCAGGTCGAGCACCCGAATATGATCCAACGCCGTCGAGGCCGGTTGATGCGGCATCCCATCCTCTCCCTGATGTGCAGGGCGCGCCGTCTGGCCCGGGCGCGCGTTACCGGCTACCTTAAGGTCCAGCCGGGGGCGCGCAAGTCCGCCGGACCAGGGAGGCGATCATGGATGGGATGACAGGGCAGAATGCGGCGGGGCTGGACATCCGGCCGCTGGCAGGGGCGCTGGGGGCCGAAGTGCTGGGCGTGGATCTCTCCGATCTGGACGCGTCCGGGTTCGAGGCGGTGCACCGGGCGTTTCTGGACCATCAGGTGCTGGTCTTCCGCGAACAGGATCTGGACCCCGAGGGATACGTGGATCTGGCCAGGCGCTTCGGTGATCCCGTGCCCTATCCGTTCGCGGGCGGCTTCAACTCGTACCCCGAGATCACGCGCATCGTGAAGGAGGCGGAGCAGACCTCGAACTTCGGCGGCATGTGGCACTCGGACACGACCTACAAGGCCGAGCCGCCGAAGGCGACGATGCTGCTGGCGCGCGAGACCCCGGCGGCCGGGGGCGACACGCTGTTCGCCTGCCAGCACCGGGCGTATCAGACCCTGTCACCGCCGCTGCAATGTTTTCTGCGTGGGCTCAGGGGTATCTCCAGCTCGAACAAGAACGCCGGACAATTGCGGCTGAACCACATGGATACCGGGTCGATGCAGCTGAAGGCGGCCGACCAGGTCCTGTCGGCGCTGCACCCGGCGGTACGCAAACATCCCGAGACGGGGCGGGCGGCGCTCTATGTCAACCGCGCTCACACGGTGGCGTTCGAGGGGATGACGGAGGCCGAGAGCCGCCCGATCCTCGAGTTTCTCTTCCAGCACCAGATCCAGCCCGAGTTCACTGCCCGGGTGCGCTGGGCGCCAGGTACGCTGGTGATCTGGGACAACCGCTCGGCCCAGCACGTGGCGATCAACGACTACGACGGGCACCGCCGCGAGATGTGGCGGATCACGCTAGCCGGGGACGTTCCGGTGGCCGCATGAAGCCGGTTCGCGTGCCCGCCAACACCCACACGGTCATCCTGCGCCCATTGACCGGGCGTGGTTCAGACGTGATCTTCCATGCTGTGGCTGATGACGATGATCCCGTCTCAGGCCATGTGGAAGAGCATCGCCACACCTTCTTTGGCTCCAAGTCGACACTGCATCCTCTGCGGGCCGAAAACCGGTTCCGCCTCAGCTTGATCCACAGCGGCTATCGCCTTGCCGTGATCCCTGAAAGGGACGTGGAGATCCGGTTCCTAACCAGCCACTTTCAGGTGAAGGACGCGGTGCGGTGGGCTGTCATCATCCTGGGCGGAGCCATCGGATTGTCGGTGCTCATGAACCTGTTCGGGCTAGGGACGTCCCCCGTCGAATAGGTCTCAGCGCTTCACACCCAGCAGCAGGCTCCAGACGCCGCCGCCGGTTGTCAGCTTGACCGACCGGGCCGTGATCCCGGCATCCTCGCGCGTCTCGGACACGCCGGTGCAGCCATATCGGGCGAGGTCGGCTGACCGCCTGCGTTCTTCCTCGGTCTGCAGGAGAGAGAGATCAGCCAGCGTGCTGGCAGGCGGCTTGTCATCTCCGAACGAACGCCGTTTGTGCGACATGGCGCGTCCCTCCCCGTTACGCCGTCGGGGCACCGTGGCTCCCGCTGCGAAGGACACTCCACGCTATTCTCTACAAATTTCCCAACAAACACTGTGAATGCGTTGTTAACGATAGATTTTTAGCGCCTCAGGCCATGCGCTTGGCCGCGATCACCGAGGCCATGCCGAGAAGGGCGAGACCCAGCGATAGCTCGAGCACAAGATCGTAGCCCGCAAGCTCCCACAGCCAGGCGGACATGATCGGTCCCGCCGCACTTCCCAGCACGAACGGCACCGCGATCATGCCCGAGATCACGCCAAATCCAGCGCGGCCCAGGAACTCTGCCGTCAGGACGGGGCGCACGATGGACATGATCCCCCAGCACGCGCCGTAGGGCAGGACAAAGAGCACGGCCAGCCAGGGCACGGCGCCTGCCGACAGCAGAAGAACCAAGCCCACGGCCATGCCGCCAAACGCCCCCACGCCCGCGCCAAATGCATCTACCCGTGACTGTAGTGCGACCATGACGATGCGCCCGACCACCTGCATCGGGCCCATCAGGCTGGCGACAAAGATCGCGGTCGCCGCCGCCAGACCCGCGTCGCCCAGGATCGGGCGGATGTGGCTGATCAACATCCCGTGCACCAGGCCGACGGCTGCAAAGCCGAGTGCCAGGCCCCAGAAAGCGGGTTTGCGCAGGACGGCACGGCCCTCGCCCCCAGTCTCCGCGGGGCGATCCGCGGGCGGCTGGCGGTGATGCTCGAGCGCTCTCAACCCCACCCAGGCCAGCGGTACCGAAACCAGCACCGTCACCGCGGCGAAGACCTGCACGGCGACCCGCCAGCCGAATGCCTCGGTCAGTGCAAAGTAGGCCGGGAAGCAGACCGTTCCCGCAAACCCAGCGACCAGGGTCACAGTGGTGATCCCGGACCGCGCCTTCGCGCCCAGCAGCACCGTGATGATCGCAAAACACGCCTCATATAGGATGCAGGCGTTCACGAGTCCGATCGCGATCCAGATCGCCCAGAATTGCCAGAGCTCCGTGACCCAGGCGAGCGATGCCAGCAGAACCGCTCCCAGCACCATTGCACCCAGGAACATCGTGCGCTCGTGGCCGAGGTCGATCAGCCGCCCGGCCCGCGGGGCGGCCAGTGCCATCACGATCAGTGAGGCCGTGAAGGCGCCGGAGACCTCGCCGCGCGACCAGCCGAAGTCCTGCTCCCAAACGGGCAGAAGGGCCGGGAACACGTAGTAAAGCGCCGCCCAGACCAATGTCTCGGCCACTGCCAGCGGCAGGATCGCCAAGGTCAGCGACCGGCGCATGCATCCCCCTTCTGATTGTCCCCGACCCCTCGCGTAGCACTTCTTGCTGCCTCCCGACAATTCGACTAGCTCGACCCGAAACATCGGGGAGGACCGCTTGGACGACGACATCCGCATGATCGCCGACGCGACGGGGCGCATCTTTGCCGATCTCGCCGATCTTCAGACTGTCAATGCTGCGTCGGACGCGGGCTTTAGGGCGCCGCTGTGGGACGCCCTGCAGGAGTCGGGGATCACGCGGGCCTGGCTGGCCGAGGAAGCCGGTGGCGCCGGTCTGCCGATCGATGGCGGGTTCGAGATCCTGCGGGTTGCCGGTCACCATGCCTGTCCGGTCGCCTTGGCCGAGACCCTGTTGGCAGGCTGGGCGCTGGCCGAGGCCGGGTTGGAGGTGCCGGAGGGTGTCCTGACGCTCGCGCCGATCCGCGGTCACGATGCTCTGGTCCTGGAGAACGGTGCGCTCTCGGGGACGGCGCGGTCGATCCCGCATGCAGCCGACGCGGCAGCGCTGGTCGTGGTCCACGCCGATCAGGTGATGCGCCTCGCGCCCGGCAGCTACACGGTCTCGCCGCGCGACACCGATATGGGCGGCGAACGGGCTGATGTGCTCCTCGATGGCGCAACGCCGGATCAGACAGCGATGCTGTCGGGGGCTGCCGGGGCCGTCGAGGCGATGGGCGCCGTGGCGCGGGCCTGCCAGATGACCGGCGCGCTGGAAACCGCGCTGGCGCTTGCGACCGACTACACCGGCGAGCGCGAGGCGTTCGGGCGCAAGATCGGCAAGTTCCAGGCAGTGCAACAGATGATGGCGCGGCTGGCGGGCGAGGTGGCGGCTGCGATCACCGCGTCGGGATCGGCGGCTGACACGCTGTCCCGGGACGGGCTCGGGTCCGATGCGGCGTTCCTCGAGGTTGCCGCCGCCAAGATCCGTGTCGGCGAGGCGGCCCACGAGGGCGCGATGATCGCGCATCAGGCGCATGGTGCCATTGGCTGGACCTCGGACTACGTGCTTCAGCGGCTGACGCGGCGCATCTGGGGCTGGCGCGACGACTTCGGATCCGAGGCCGACTGGGCTGTCCGGCTTGGCCGATTTGCCGCGGGGCAGGGCGCCGACCAGCTTTGGCCTATGTTGACCACCAGGTAGATGCCAACCTGCGGGCAGGCAGGCATCTACCGCGCGACAGATAGGGACGAGAGACATGCAGACCGCCATCCAGTTCGAACAAAAGCGCCTGCCACCCGACACCGAGGACCTGCGCGCCGATGTCCGCGCCTTCCTCGCCGACGAGATCGCGCGCGGCACGTTCGACCCCGCCCAGGGCCTCAAGCAGTCTGGCTTCGACCGCGGCTTCTCCCAGCGCGTCGGCCAGCACGGCTGGATCGGCATGACGTGGCCCAAGCAGTACGGCGGGCGCGAGATGACCCACCTCGACCGCTATGTCGTGACCGAGGAGATGCGCGCCGTCTCCGCGCCGACGTGGAGCCACTTCGTCGCCGACCGTCAGTCAGGGCCCGTGATCCTGAAGTACGGCACCGAAGAGCTGAAGGAACGGATCCTGCCCGAGATCGTGCGCGGCAATCTTTGCTTCGCCATCGGCATGTCGGAACCCAACTCGGGCTCGGATCTCTTCGCGGCCTCGGTCAAGGCCGAACCGGAAGGCGACCACTACCGCGTCAACGGCCGCAAGATCTGGACGTCGAACGCGCACCGGGCGGAGTACATGATCGCGCTTCTGCGCACGTCACCCGCCACCAAGGAAAACCGACGCCACGGGCTGACGCAGTTCCTGGTGGACATGTCGCTGCCCGGCATCTCGGTCCGCCCCATCGCCGCCATGCCGGGCATGACGGACTTCAACGAGGTGCTCTTCGAGGACGTCATGATCCCCGCCGACCACATGCTGGGCGAGAAGGATGGTGCCTGGAAACAGGCCACCGCCGAGTTGGCTTACGAACGCTCGGGCCCCGAGCGCTTCCTCGAAACGTTCTACGTGCTGGTCGAGACGGTACGTCAGATTGGTGAGGATCCGGATTCGCGCGGCGCCGAAGGGCTTGGGCGGTTGGTCGCCCAGCTCCACACGCTTCGGCGCATGTCGGTGTCGGTCGCGGGCATGCTGCACGAAGGCAAGGAGCCGGTGCTGGAAAGCTCGATCGTCAAGGATCTGGGCACCCAGTGGGAGCAGAAGCTCCCGAACGAGGCCCGGACGCTGGCCGCCTTCGCCCCGCGCAATCGGGTCTCGAACCAGGACTTCGACGACATGCTCGAGTTCGCGACGCTCACGGCCCCGAAGCTCACCATCCAGGGTGGCACGACCGAGATTTTGCGCGGCATCATCGCGCGCGGACTTGGCATGCGCTGAGGAGATTTGCGATGGTTCGTTTCATTTACCCCGATGGCACCTTCTGTTTTCGCGCGCTCCACAGCGTCCATGCCATTTTCTACAACGATGACGGCGTCCTTACGGCGCGGACTGACACGGCGGACGGGCCGTTCTACGAGTTCGAGATAAAAGGTTTCGAGCTGCTCGAGACCGGCCGCGTCTACCCGTAAGCGCTACTCCCCAGGACCAACGGAGAAACCATGACCTACGACGCCCCCGAGCTTGCCGTCACAATCCAGGATTTCGTTGCGACCGTGGAGATCCAGCGCCCGCCGCACAATTTCTTCGACTTCGCGCTGATCCGCCAGATCGCGGACACCTACACGCAGATGGACGACGACCCCGCCGTCCGCGCGATCCTGCTCTGCGCCCAGGGCAAATCGTTCTGCGCGGGTGCCAACTTTGGCGACGGCTCCGCCGTGCAGGCCGATGGTTCGGTCGAGGGCTCGTTCAACCGCATCGGCCCCGAGCATCTCTATGTAGAGGCCGTGCGCGTCTTCTCGGCCAAGACCCCCGTCGTCGCCGCGATCCAGGGGGCCGCCATCGGCGGCGGCCTTGGGCTTGCCATGTCCGCTGATTTCCGCATCGGCTGCCCGGAAAGCCGCTTCGCCGCCAACTTCACGCGCCTTGGGTTCCACCCTGGTTTTGGTCTGACGCACACGCTGCCGCGTGCGATCGGCCAGCAGAAGGCCGCTATGATGTTCCTCACCTCACGCCGGATCAGGGGCGAGGACGCGCTTTCGATCGGGCTTCTGGACGAGATGGCGACGTTGGACACCGTGCGCCAGGCGGCCTGGGAGTTCGCGCGCGAGATCGCAATAAACAGTCCGCTGGGCGTCACTTCGACCCGGGCGACGCTCCGCCAGGGCCTGGCCGAAGCTGTACGCGCCGCGACCGACCACGAGCTTGGGGAACAGACCTGGTTGCGCCAGACCGAGGACTTCAAGGAAGGCGTTGCCGCCACGCACGATCGGCGCTTGCCCAACTTCCAGGGCGCGTGATGAGAATTCTGTTCCTCGGCGCAGGCGCGCTGGGCGGTTACTTCGGAGGGCGAATGACGGCGGCGGGGTCCGACGTTACATTCCTCGTGCGCCCGGGTCGCGCGGCAGAGTTGGCAGACGGGCTGAAGATCCGCAGCCCCATGGGCGACGCCCAGATTCCTGTTGCGACGATCCAGGCGGGTGACCGCGCCGAGCCGTTCGACGTCATCGTGCTCAGCAACAAGGCCTACGCGCTCGAGAGCGCACTCGAGGCGATTGCGCCCTACGTGACGGAGACGACTGGCATCCTGCCGCTGCTGAACGGCGTCGCCCATTACGACGCCGTCGACGCGGCGTTTTCAAATGCCGTGCGGCTTGGCGGTGTTGCGCAGATCCCCGCAAACCTCGGAGCGGATGGCACGGTCAACCACAATGGCAAGCTGCAGGCGATGATTGTCGGCACGCGCGCCGATACGGCTCGTGCCCGCGACCTCGCCGAGGGGTTCGTGGCGGAGGCCATCGCCGCCGGCATTGACGCGAAGATCTCCACCGACATTGAGCAGGACCTCTGGAACAAGTGGGTGTTCCTCGCCACACTGGCCGCCGCAACAACCCTGATGGCGAGCGACGTCGGTGGGATCATGGCGACCGACTTCGGTAGGGATGCCGTGTTGGCGTTGCTCGACGAAGCGACGGCGGTAGCCACTGCGGCCGGACGGCGCCCCGTGGAGGACCGGATGGCGTTCTACCGTGACCAGCTCACAACGCCGGGTAGCAAGTTCAAGGCGTCGATGCGCCATGATATGGAAGCAGGCAAGCCAACAGAGGCCGATCATATCATTGGCGACATGATCCGCCGTGGCCGGCCGCTTGGGGTCAGTACCCCGCTCATGAAAGTGGCGCTGAGCCGGCTACAGGTCTACGAGACGGCGCGCATCGCGGATTGAACGCAACTGCTCGGTCGAAACAACGTCCGGTTTGCCGGAAGATGCCCGCAATACGACGTGTCTGACGGCGTCGTCAGCTGGCGAACAGCGCCGCGTGCGTCTCGCGGAGGGCCTTCTTCTGAACTTTGCCCATCGTGTTGCGTGGCAGTTCCTCGGCAAACAGAACCTGTTTGGGCTGCTTGAACCGGGCCAGGTCACCGAGGCCACCGAGGACGGTGTCCTGGTCCAGCGCTGCACCCTGCTCGGTGATCACCACCGCGACCACCGCCTCGCCGAAGTCGCGGTGCGGAACGCCGATCACAGCGCTCTCGACAACGCCGGGGAGAAGGTCGATCGCCTCCTCCACCTCTTTGGGATAGATATTGTAACCGCCTGAAATAATGAGGTCTTTCGAGCGGCCAACAATCGACACATAGCCTTGTTCGTCGATGCGCCCAAGATCGCCGGTGATGAAGAACCCACTTTCGCGCAGCTCTTCGGCAGTCTTCTCCGGCATGCGCCAATAGCCCTTGAAGACGTTCGGGCCGCGCACTTCGATCATTCCGACATCGCCAGTGGGAAGCTCGCTGCCGGTCTCGGGGTCGGTGATCCTCACGTCTACTTGCGGCAACGGCAGGCCGACGGTCCCCGGTCGCCGTGCGCCGCGGTAGGGATTGGACGTATTCATCTGCGTCTCGGTCATCCCGTAGCGTTCAAGCACAGTTTGACCGGTAACCTCCTGGAATCGCTCATGCGTTTCCACCAGCATCGGTGCCGAGCCGCTCACGAACAGGCGCATGTGCCGGGTAAGCTCGCCCGTGAATGCTGGGTGATCCAGCAGACGGGTGTAGAACGTCGGAACACCCATCATCGAGGTCGCGCGAGGCATGTGGGCAATCATCTGATCGGCATCGAACCGCGGCAGCCATATCATCGAGGCTCCCGCTGCGAGCACGGTGTTCGACGACGTGAACAACCCGTGCACGTGGAAGATCGGCAGCGCATGCAGCAGGACGTCATCAGCCGTAAAGTCCCAGTATTCGCGTAAAGTTAGCGCATTCGACGCCAGGTTCTCGTGGGTTGTCATCGCACCTTTCGAGCGCCCCGTGGTCCCCGATGTGTAGAGGATCGCGGCAAGGTCATCGGGGGCACGCGGAACGGTGTCGAACTGCGCATGCTGTGGGACGCGGGCCAGAAGACTCCCGGCCTCGGCGGGGTCCTGGCCGGCCTGATAGACCCCCAGGGTCTCCATCGTCGCGCCGGCCTTTCCTGCTACCGGCGCCAGACCCTCTGCCTTTTCGGGGCGGCAGACGAACACGCGTGGTTCGGCATCCGTCAGAAAATATTCAATCTCGGCGGGGGTATAGGCGGTGTTCAGGGGCAGGAAGACCGCACCGGCACGAAGCGTGGCGAGGTAGAGCATGAAGGCTTCGATCGACTTGTCGACCTGCACGGCCACGCGATCGCCCGGCACCACGCCCAGGCCCACAAGCGCCGCGGCCATACGTGCCGAGACACGTTCGACATCGGCATAGGAATAGTGGCGTCCATCTTCCAGGACGGCAAACGGCCGGGTGTCGGGGCTTTCGGGGAACCGCGCCGCGAGGCGCGTGTACAAGTTTGCGTCGGCCATTCTTTCCTCGTCTCAGGGGCTTCTGGGCGCGTCGAGCGCCATCTCAAGCACGCGTACAACATGGAGGGCACCGCGGGCTGTCCCATCCTCGATCTGGTGTCGGCAGGAGGTTCCATCCGCAACGATCATCGCGTCAGTAGGGGCCGACCTGACGGCAGGCAGGAGGCTGATTTCCCCCATCGCGCGCGATACGTCGGCAGTCTCGGCCTGGTAGCCGAAGGCGCCTGCCATGCCGCAGCAACTGGAGTCGATGGTCTCGACCTCCAGCCCCGGGACCTTTCGAAGGCAGGCCTCTACCGGGCCCATCACGGCTTCGGCCTTCTGGTGGCAATGCCCGTGTAGGAGCGCCCGGCGCGCCAATCTGCCCAGAGGCAGGTCGCGCTCGGCCAGGAACTCCTCGATCAGCATGACACGCCGTCCAAGGTCTTCCGTCCAGCCGTCGATCAGGCGCGGGGCCTCGTCGCGGAAGGTGAGGACGCAGGACGGCTCCAATCCGACCACTGGCACGCCTGCCTCCAGATAGGGGCGTAAGATCTTGATACTACGTTTCATTTCGGCACGGGCCGCGTCGATCATACCGGCCGCCAGATAGGTTCGTCCGCAGCAGAGAGGCCGGGGCTCGGGCGCTTGCGCGAAGCCTACCTGCAGGCCAGTCGCCTCGAGCACGCGCACGGTGGCGCGGCAGTTCTCGGGCTCGAAGTAGCGGTTGAAGGTATCGGCCAGGAAGACCACGTCAGGCAGCCGCGACTGGTCGGTCGGCTCGCGCCAAGGGTTGCGCCAGTGCGGCAGGGATCGCCCGGCCGCCAGCCCCAGCATCTTCTCGCGCAGCCAGCCGCTGCCGGGCAGACGTGCCATGAGGTTTGCGGCCCACGGCAAGAGCCCCACGAACGGCGCATATCGCGGCAGGTGCGCGATTACCCGCTCGCGCAAGGCGACGCCGTGGACCTCGGCCCGCGCGGCCGCGGCCTCGATCTTCATCTTGGCCATGTCAACCGACATGGGACACTCGCGCTTGCACGCCTTGCACCCGACACAGAGCTTCATGGTCTCGGCCATCTCGTCCGACGCCAGCGCACCTGCGCCCAGCTGCCCGCTGAGTGCGAGGCGCAGGGTGTTTGCCCGGCCCCGGGTCAGGTCGCGTTCGTTGCGCGTCGCGCGATAGCTGGGGCACATCGCTCCGCCCTCGAGCTTGCGGCAGGCGCCATTGTTGTTGCACATCTCGACCGCGCCATGCAGCCCCCCCGGCCACGCGGACCAGTCGAAGCGGGCCTCGTGCGGGGCGTGCGCGTACTCGGGCGCGTATCGAAACAGCGTGCGGTCATCCATCTTTGGTGCGTGCACGATCTTGCCGGGGTTCAGGACGCCCGTTGGATCGAACCGGTCCTTCACCTCCTCGAAGGTGCGGACCATGCGGGTGCCGAACATCTTCTCGTGGAACTCGGAGCGCACGATCCCGTCGCCATGCTCGCCCGAGTGGCTGCCCTTGTATTCCGCAACGATATCAAAGCTTTCTTCGGCAATCGCGCGAAGCTGCCTGGCGCCCAGTTCCTCCTTGAGGTTCAGCACGGGGCGCACGTGCAGCAACCCGACCGAGGCGTGGGCATACCAGGTGCCGTCGGTTCCGTGGCGCCGGAAAACCTGCGTCAGCTTTTCGGTGAAGGGCGCGAGATCCGCCAGTTCCACCGCGCAGTCTTCGACGAACGACACGGGTTTGCCAGCCTCCCGCATCGACATCATGATGTTGAGGCCCTGCGTCCGTACCCCCCAGATCCGCTGCTGGAAGGCAGGCTCGACCGCCTCGACCACGGCGTTCTGAAAACCCAGATCCGACATGACATCCGTGAGCCCACGAAGGCGGCGGACGTTCTCGTCGAGGTCCGGGCCGGCGAATTCCACCAGCAGCAGCGCCGCCGGCTCGCCCTGGACGAACTCCTCGACGACGGGGCGAAACTGGGGGATGTCGCGGCCAAGCTGGATCATGTTGTGGTCGACCAGTTCGACCGCGACGGGTTCCAGCTTCACCAGATGCTGGGCTGCGTCCATCGCATCCCAGAAGGTTGGGAAGTGGCAGACGCCCAGCACCTTGTTGGTCAAGAGCGGCGAGAGTTTGATCTCTACCTGCCGGGAGATAGCAAGCGTTCCCTCGCTCCCTACCAGTAGATCGTTGAGCCGAACCGGCGCGTTCCCCGGCACAAGAGCATCGACGTTGTAGCCGCCTACCCGGCGCTGGATCTTTGGGAAGCGGGCCGCGATCTCGTCGGCCTCGCGGCTGCCCAGCGCCAGCATATCTGTCAGTAGGGAGTCGTTGACCTGCCGGTCGGTTGGCCCGAAATGCGCCCGCGCCCCATCGGCCAGGAGACCGTCGACCGACAGCACGTTGTCGCGCATCAGCCCGTACTTGATCGACCGCGACCCGCAGGAGTTGTTCGCCGTCATCCCGCCGATCGTGGCGCGCGAGGCCGTGGAAACATCGACCGGGAACCACAGCCCATGGGGCTTGAGCACCCGGTTTAGCTCATCCAGCACGATCCCGGGCTCAACGACCGCGCGCCGGTCCTCGACGTCCAGCTCGATGATCCCATTGAGGTAACGGGAGAAATCCAGAACGACACCGCTATTGACCGTCTGGCCGGCTTGGCTGGTGCCACCACCACGCGCGGTCACGGGGACCCCGGACGACCGGGCTGCGGCCAGCACCGTCTCGACATCCTCGAAACGCTTCGGGATCACGACCCCGGCGGGCACGATCTGGTAGATCGACGCGTCTGTCGCATACCGCCCGCGATCGAACGGCGAGGACAGGACCTCCCCCTCGATTCCGGTCTGCAGCGCCTGCCAATCCATTCCCGCCCCCCGGAAGCTCTCGCCATTGTGTCCCAGTTCGCGAGCTTGCATAGAGGGTGCGGTGAGGAACGACAAGCGGGACCCATCCCGTGGCGCGAGAGGGAGACGACCATGGCAGGACGACATTTTCTTCAGATTCCTGGGCCGTCTGCCGTGCCCGAGCGGATTCTGCGCGCCATCGACCAGCAGGTGATCGACCATCGCGGTCCCGACTTCGGGCCACTGGGTCTGAAGTGCCTGGCCGGCATGAAGCGGATCTTCCAGACCGAGGGCGACGTGGTGATCTACCCTGCCTCCGGTACGGGCGCGTGGGAGGCTGCCCTCGTCAACACGATGTCGCCCGGCGACCGCGTGCTGATGTTCGAGACCGGGCACTTCGCGTTCCTCTGGCACAAGATGGCGACCCGGATCGGTCTCAGCCCCGAGGTGGTCGAGGGCGATTGGCGCGGCGGTGCCAACCCCGAGGCGATCCATGATGCGCTGAAGGCGGACAGCGGCCACGCGATCAAGGCGGTCTGTGTCGTGCACAACGAGACGTCGACCGGGTGCACCAGCCGCATTGCGGATGTGCGCAAGGCAATCGACGATGCGGGGCACCCGGCTTTGCTGATGGTCGACTCGATCTCCGGCCTCGCCTCGGCCGATTTCCGCATGGACGAATGGGGTGTCGACGTTGCGGTATCCGGCTCGCAGAAAGGTCTGATGCTGCCGCCGGGCCTGTCGTTCAACGCCTATTCGTCGAAGGCCAAGGCGGTGCATGCCGAGGCGAAGTGTGCGCGGTCCTACTGGGACTGGTCCGACATGGCCGGCCCGAATCAAACGGGCTATTTCCCGTACACGAATGCCACCAACATGCTCTACGGCCTCGCCGAGGCGATCGACATGCTGGAGGAGGAGGGGCTGGACAACGTCTTTTCCCGCCATCAGCGCCATGCGAAAGCGACGCGGGTCGCGGTTCAGTCCTGGGGGCTGGAGATCCAGTGCCAGGACGAGCGCGAGCACTCGCCGGTGCTGACCACCGTTCGGATGCCCGAGGGCCACTCGGCCGACGCCTTCCGCAAGGTGGTGCTGGAGAAGTTCGACATGTCGCTGGGCTCGGGGCTTTCGAAGGTCGCGGACAAGGTGTTCCGCATCGGGCACCTGGGCGATTTCAACGACCTGATGCTGATGGGGACGCTCTCGGGTGTCGAGATGGGCCTGGGGATCGCAGGCGTGCCACACCAGAAGGGCGGCTGTGACGCTGCGATGCGGGTGCTGGAGGCGGCCTGATCTGCCGGTCGACGGGGGCCGCCGCATGACGTTGACGCCGATGAACCCGGATTGGGAGGCCGCGACCCGGGCCGGGTTCGCCAAGCAGGCGATGATGCAGACGATGGGGCTGACGATCAGCTACCTCGCACCCGGGGAGATCGACGAGGAGATGGCGCTGAACCCGGCATTCGCGGAAGGTTGCGGCGGGTTGCATGGCGGCGCGGTGACCGCGGGGCTCGACACGGTCTGCGCCTCGTCCGCGGTGACGCTGGTGGCCGCCGGAGACGGGATCCTGACGGTCGAGCTGAAGACCAGCTTTCTGCGCTATGCCCTCGCGCCACGATTCCGCTTCGAGGGGCGCGTGGTGAAGGCCGGCCGAACGCTGATCTTCACCGAGGGAAAATGCTGGGCTATCACGGATGAAGCCGAGCGGCTGGCGGCGACGATGGCCGCGACGATGATGGTGATGCCCGGACGTCGGGCCTGAGGAGATCGAATTGACCGAAGATCTGCTGCACGAGGTGCGCGACGGGATCGGCTACGTCACCTTCAACCGGCCCGATAGCCGCAACGCGATGACGTTTGCCATGTACGAGGGGCTGGCCGCGATCTGCGATGATCCGGGCGATGTGCGCGCGCTGGTGGTCTCGGGCGCCGGCGGGGCCTTTGCCGCCGGCACCGACATGACCCAGTTCCGTGCCTTCGACAATCCCGAGGACGCCTGGGGCTATGAGGAGCGCATGGACAATGTCATGGGCCGGATCGAACGCTGCCCGGTCCCGACCATCGCGGCCATCACAGGCGCCTGCACGGGTGGTGGCGCTGCCATCGCCGCCTGCTGCGATCTGCGCATCACGGACGATCGCCTGAAGTTCGGCTTTCCCATTGCGCGGACGCTGGGCAATTGCTTGTCGATCGCCTCGCTTGCGCGGCTCTCTTCGCTGATCGGGCAGGCGAAGGTGCGTGAGATCATCTTTACGTCCCGGCTGGTCGGTGCGGACGAAGCCTTGGCCTGCGGCCTCGTCATGGAGATATCGGATGACCCGCTGGCCCGCGCCGCGGAACTGGCCACCCAGATCGCGGCCTACGCGCCCCTGACCCTGCGCGTCACCAAGGAGGGCCTGCGCCGCCTGCGCGAGGACGGGCCCGGGGCCGACGACCACGATCTGGTCGAGACGGCTTATATGTCGGACGACTTCAAGGAGGGCATGGAGGCGTTCCTGGGCAAGCGCAAACCTGCCTTCAAGGGGCAGTAGACCCGACGTTAACCCGGCTTAGCATCGACGGGAGGGGCATATGAACGGACCACTTCACGGCATCACGGTGATCGAACTGGCGCATGTCATGGCCGGGCCCGTCGCGGGCCTGATGCTCGCCGACATGGGTGCCGATGTGATCAAGGTGGAGAAACCCACCGGCGACGACACCCGCAAATCTGGGCCCTATGTTGAAGGCGAAGCCGCCGCCTACATGATGATGAACCGCAACAAGCGCGGCATCGTCATGGACCTCAAGGACCCCGCCGCCGTCGGACGGCTGCGCGAGATGATCCGCAGCGCCGATGTGCTGATCGAGAATTACCGACCCGGCACGATGGAGAAGCTGGGGCTCGGCTACGATAGCCTCAAGGCGGAGAACCCGGGGCTGATCTACGGCTCGATCTCAGGCTTCGGGCGGACAGGGCCCTACGCCGAACGCGCGGGTTTCGACCTGATCGCGCAAGGCATGTCCGGGCTGATGGCTGTCACGGGTGAGGGGCCGGGGCGTCCGCCCTGCAAGGTCGGCCCACCGGTCAGCGACATCACCGCAGGGATCCTACTGGCGATGGGCGTGTGCGCCGCGCTCCAGCACCGCAACGTCACGGGGCAGGGCCAGCAGGTCGAGACCTCGCTCTTCGAGGCCGCGATCACACACACCTACTGGCAGTCGGCGATTGCCTTCGCGACCGGTGAGGACCCCGAGCCCATGGGCTCGGCCCATCCGCTGAACGCACCCTATCAGGCGGTGCGCACGGCGGATGGCTACATCAACATCGGCGCGGCCAACCAGGGCAACTGGGAGCGGTTGATCGGCATCATCGGCCACCCCGAACTGGCGGATGACCCGCGCTTTGGCCACAACGACCAGCGGATGATCCACCGCCAGGCGCTGGAGGAGGTGCTGAACGGCATCTTCTCGCAGAAGCCCTCGGCCCATTGGCTGGCGCTGCTGGAACAGGGCGGCTTCCCGGCTGGCCCTGTCCTGTCCATCAAGCAGATGCACCAGGACCCGCAGGTGATTGCCCGCCAGATGGTGCCGGCGACCCAGCACCCAGTGGTGGGTGCAGTCCAGACCATCGGTCTGCCTGTGAAGTTTGCCGCCACCCCAGGGGGCGTGCGCACGCCCGCCCCGACGCTTGGCCAGCACACCGATGCAGTGCTGGCGGCGTACGGTCTGGCCGAGCCCGCCAGTGATGGCTGAGCCGGTTCGCCTGCCCAATCTGCCCTACGACGCCGACGCGGGGCTCGCGACGCGGGCGCGGATCGGGCTGGTCACCTTGTCGGGCGATGTGACGATCGAAGCGGACCTAACCCATGTCTTCGGTCATGTGCCGGGGATCGCTTTCTATGGCTCGCGGATCGAGATGGATTCCGACGTGACGCCCGAGACCCTGACCGCGATGGAGGCCCGCATTGCGGGCTCTACCGCCCTGATGGTCCCTGACGAGCCGTTCCAGGCGGTGGGCTTTGGCTGTACCTCGGCCTCGGCGCTACTGGGGGACGACCGGGTGGCCGCACAGGTTCATGCGCAGAAGCCAGAGGCGAAGGTGACCAACCCGGTCGCAGCCATGACCGCGGCCATGCAGGCGCTGGGCGCGCGCCGGATCAGCGTGCTGACCCCCTACACGGCCAAGGTCAACGCCGGGATCGAGGTGGCAATGGCCAAGGCAGGGTTCGAGATCGCGGCCTTCGGGTCATTCGACGAGCCGCATGATCCCACCGTGGGCCGCATGACCCCTGCGTCGATCGCCGCAGCCTCGCGCCAGGTGGCGGCAGCCGCGCCCACCGAAGCGCTGTTCATCTCTTGCACCAACCTGCGCGCGTGCGCGCTGGTCCCGGAACTTGAGGCCGAGCTCGGCATCCCCGTCACAACCTCCAACCACGCGATCGCCTGGCATCTGATGCGGCTGAGCGGAATCGAGGATCGCCTCCCGTTCCTGGGGCGGCTCTATGAAAACCCATGAGGACGGGCGATTGTGTCGCGGCGACTGGACACCAGGTGATGGCGCCATATGTCTGCCGCTCAGCTGGTAGTATGAGGTGTGCGATGACGCCGAGAACAGACAAAGAACAATTCTTGATGGCGAACGGCTGGGAGGACATGGAGGCGGCCGAAAAAGCTCTGGCGCAGACGACGCCGGACCCCAGGGCCGAGAAGTCCATGAAATCGATGATCAGCATCTCTCAGCTAGTGTGCATCGTGGGGCTCGGTTCTATATTTGCCATGACGCTTGCCGGTCTGACCTGAGGCCGGAGGCAGGGGCATGCACTACCGTCCCGGTCTTGATGCCTGTCCGCTGCCCTACGATCCCTTCAAATCGTGCACGGTGCCCCGGCCGATCGGCTGGTTGTCCACCGTGTCGCCTGAGGGTGTGGTCAACCTTGCGCCGTACAGCCAGTGGCAGAACCTGACCTTCGATCCGCCGATGGTCATGTTCGCCGCAAACCAGCTTAGCGACGGGCGGCGCAAGGACACCGTCCTGAACGCCGAGGCGACGGGCTGGTTCGTCTGGAATATGGCGACCTACGCGTTGCGCGAGGCGGTGAACATCTCGGCGGCCGAGTTCCCCGCGGACGTCAACGAATTCCAAGAGGCCGGCGTGACCGAAGCGCCCTGCGTGGATGCCCCGGGTCCGCGCGTGGCCGAGAGCCCCTGCCATTTCGAATGCCGCTATCTCAGCACCCACCGGCTGCCGGGCGGATCCAACGCAGGCTGGGTCGACGTGGTCTACGGCCAGGTCGAGCACATCCACGTGGCCGACGAGGTCTTGGGTGCGGACGGCAAGCTGGACATCCCAGCCATCCAGCCGATCGCGCGGCTTGGCTACTACGACTACACCGTGGTGCGCGAGGTCTTCGAGATGAGGATCCCCGGCGCCTCCGCGGCCACGCTCGCGGGGCTGGAGGGCAAGGCCTGAGGCGAGGCTGATGCTTTCGCAGCCCGCCCGCGCTCAGGCGGCGCGCACCGCATCCAGCCCGTCGCCCTCTCCGGCGGTGACGCAGATCGAGGCAAGCTCGCGCGGTTCCTCGTAGGGCCAGGGCATCCCCCGGTGCAGCGTCGCCCGTTCATCCCAGATCAGTACGTCGCCGACCTGCCATTGGTGCGCATAGATCGCGTCGTCGATCGTCAGGGCCGCGACGATCTCGTCGATCAGCGCGCGCGCCGCGCCGGTTTCCATCCCGTCGATCTCGCAGGCATGGCTGGCGATGTAGACAGCCTCGTCACCCGTCACGGGGTTCGGCCATATTGCCCGCCACCACGACCCCTCCCACTTGGTGATATGGGCCTCTTGCGCGAGGTCGGGGTCGATCTTAGCGCGCGAGTGCGTCAGCCGGTGCAGCATGACCGCGCGCCGCGCTGCGGCCTTCAGTGTCTCGGGCAGGCGCTGGAACCCCGCGCGGGTCGACACGAGCTCGGTCGCGCCCCCCGCCGACGGCACCACGCGCCCGGTGATGATGTTGGCAAGCGACGGCACCGGCAGAAACGTCGAATCCGTGTGCCAGAGCATGTTGCCCTTCAGATCTTTGAGCTTCATCGCGTCTGGCAGCAGGACTGAGCCATCGGGCAGCATGTTCGAGACGCGGCTCACGAACTCAGGCCCATCCGTGCGGTTCTCGATCGGCCCCCAGAGACGCCCGAAAGCCAGGATGTCGTCATCCTCCCACGCCTGGCCGCGAAACAGGAGCAGCGAGTGGCGATCGAAGGCGTCCCGGATTTGGGGATAGAGATGATCGGCGGAGACAGTCTTGAGGTCGATCCCGTGGATCTCGACCCCGAAGTCTGGGTGGAGCGGCGTGGTTTGCATGGCGGCCTCCCGTTTTCTTGGGATCGTGCGCCCGGGCCCGTGGGGCTTCTGGTCCGTTTGCGACCGGCCACGTCGCTTGCTCTACGTCGGGCCAGCCCGACGAGACTATTGGCCGACACCGCGCGCCGCGATCTCGGTGCCGGCAGCCCAGCCTGATGACCAGGCCCACTGGAAGTTGTACCCACCCAGCCAGCCGGTCACGTCCACCGCCTCGCCAATGAAGAACAGCCCCGGCACATGGCGCGATTCCATGGTGCGCGCGTCCAACCCGCCGGTGTCGATCCCGCCCAGCGTGACCTCCGCCGTGCGGTATCCCTCCGACCCCGTTGGCGTCAGCTGCCAGGCGCGGACGGCTGCCTCCAGATCCGCCAGCCGGGCGTCCGACTGATCGGCCAGGTTGCCGCTCAGACCGGCCCGGTCAACCGCATCCTCGGCCAGCCTCTTTGGCAGGATTTCGGCGAGGGCGTTCGGGACGGAGGTGCGCCCGCGCGCCTGCCGCTGCGCCTTCAGGGTGTCGAGCACGCCAGTGCCGGGCGCCAACGCCACCGAGATCCGCTCCCCCTCCCGCCAATAGCTCGAGATCTGCAGGATCGCAGGACCGGACAGCCCCCGGTGCGTGAAGAGGAGCGCCTCGTCGAACGAAGTCCCGTTGCAGCTCACCCGGGCCGGCGCCGACAGGCCGGACAGTGCCGCGCAGCGCTCCTTCATCGCATCGCCGAAGGTCAGCGGCACCAGTGCGGGGCGGGTCTCGGTCACTTGGTGGCCGAACTGTTCGGCCACCTGATAGGCGAAGCCGGTGGCGCCCATCTTGGGGATGGACTTGCCGCCGGTGGCGACGACCAGATGGCGACAGGCAACCACCCCGCCGGGGTCGAGCGTCACGCGAAACCCCTCGGGCGTCTTCTCGATGGCGGTTGCAGAGGTTCGCAGCCTGAGCTCGGCGCCGCGTGCCTCCTCGACCAGCATCCTTATGATATCCTTGGAAGAATCATCGCAGAAGAGCTGACCCAGCGTCTTCTCATGCCAGGGGATCCGGTTGCGGTCCACCAGATCCACGAAGTCCCACTGGGTGTAGCGGTTGAGCGCGGATTTGCAGAAATGGGGGTTCCCGGACAGGAAGTTCTCGGGTGCCGTGTGGAGGTTTGTGAAGTTGCACCGCCCGCCGCCCGAGATTCGGATCTTCTCGCCCGGTGCCTTCGCGTGGTCGACCACCAGGGTGGAGCCCCCGGTATGCGCAGCGCAGAAGAGGCCCGCGGCCCCGGCGCCCAGGATCAGCGTATCGATCAACGATCAGTAGGCGTCGGGTGGTGGTACCGCTTCGACATCGCCGCAGATGCGGTGATCCCAGCGATCGGGGCCCGGGGTCACGTGAAGCGGCAGCGCGTTCGGCATGCGCTTGAGGTCGGGGTCGACGGCCACATATGTGCGCGCCGCGATCCAGAGCCCGCCGTGGGCCACGATCAGCGTGTTGGGACCGCGGGCCACCGCGCGCTCCATCGCGCCCCAGACGCGGGCGCGGAACTGGTCGAAGGTCTCGCCACCCGGAGGTTCATGCTCGCCGCGGAAGAAGGCCGCGAGGAAGGGGCCATGCGGCTGGCCTTGGTGCTCGCCCAGATGGCACTCCATCAGCGCCTCGTCGGTCTCGACCGCCAGCCCGTGGACGCGCGCGACCGCCTCGGCGGTGTGATAGGCGCGGTCCAGCGGCGAGGCGACGATCCGCTCGATCGGCTCGTCTGCCAGCGCGCGACCCGCGACCTCGGCCTGGACTCGGCCCTTGTCTGACAGGGGCGAGTTCAACTGACCCTGGGTCTTGCCCGTGGCGTTCCACGTGGTCTCCCCATGACGGAGAAAATAGAACGGATGGTCGAAAGCCATGATCGCTCCTATGATGGGTCGCGTGATTGACGGGCACGCCGCCCCTTCGTAGCGTCAAGTAAACGGCCTGTCATGGGTCAAGAACCACAAGGAGGGGAGGGGTGCCCGATCAAATCGGAATCCCGGCCACATTCATGCGTGGCGGCACGTCGAAGGGGCTGTTCTTCCGATGGGAGGCGCTCGATGGGCTCGACCGCGACCGCTTTCTGTGCGCCGCTCTCGGATCGCCTGACGACTATGGCCGGCAGCTGGATGGCATGGGAGGCGGAATATCCAGTCTTTCCAAGGCGATGATGGTACGCCGGTCGGACCGCGAGGGCATCGATGTCGATTACCTCTTCGCGCAGGTCGAGATCGGGCAGGCCGAGGTCGACTATGCCGCGAACTGCGGGAATCTCACCTCGGCGGTTGCCTGTTTTGCCGTCGATCAGGGATTCGTGCAGCTGGCCGATGGCCCCGCGGTGGTCGCCATGTGGAACGAGAACACGGCCAAGCGCATTGATGCCCATCTGGTCGTTCGGGATGGGCGGGCTGCCGTCTCGGGGACCGAGGAGATCGCGGGCGTCAGTGGCCAAGGCTCACCGATCCGGCTGGCCTTTCGCAACCCGGGGGGCGCGTGGACGGGGGCTTTACTGCCGACGGGAAACCCGATGGATCGCGCGGTGCTCGGGGAGCATACTGTCGAGTATTCTTTCGTTGACGCGGCAAACCCTTGTGTTTTCGTGCGAGGCCAGGACATCGGCTGCTCGGCGGATACCCTGCCCGCCGACATCGCCGCCCGGCCCGAGGTAATGGAGGCGCTGGATCAGATCCGGCGTCAGGCCGCTGCCAGGGCAGGCCGCGAGGCGGCTCCTGGCGCGCCGAAGATCGCCCTGGTCTCACCGCCCCGCGACTTCCCGACCTTGGCGGGCGGCACCGTCGCTGGCGCCGAGTCAGATTTGTTGATCCGCATGGTCTCGATGGGACAGGCGCACTTGGCGATCCCTTTGACGGGTGCGCTTTGCACTGCGGTCGCAGCACGCATCGCCGGAACCGTGGTCAATGAGGCCGTCCGGATCGGCGCCCCTGACCATCCTGTCCGGATCGGCACGGCCTCGGGCATCGTGCCCGCGAATGCCGAGATGAAGCCGGGCCCCGAGGCTCTCAGCGCCTCGGTCTACCGCACGGCGCGGGCCTTGATGGAGGGCACCGTCTATGCTCCCATCTGAGAACGCCGCCCGGCCCGCCACATGCGCGGCGCCACGCGCGCTTCATCTGGCCCCAAATACCTCTTCGGCACCAGCCGGCCTTAGCCGTTGCCACAACGGGTGCGCGAAAGGCGACAAGCCATGACCCAACCCTCTCGCCTCCGCGCCCTGATGTCGGCGGGCCTCGTCCAGGCGCCCGGCTGTTTCGACGGCCTCTCCGCCCGGCTGATCGAGCAGGCAGGGTTCAAGGCCGTCTACGCCTCTGGCGGCGCCATTTCCCGCGGGGCAGGGATTCCGGATCTGGGGCTTCTGAGCGTCAATGAGATGGCCGACCGCATGGCCCAGATCGCCGATGCCGTCGACGTTCCGGTGATCGCTGACGCCGACACCGGCTATGGCAATGCCCTGAATGCCCGGCGTGCCGCGCGCCAGTTCGCCCGCGCAGGCGTTGCTGCTATCCACCTGGAAGATCAGACGTTTCCGAAGAAATGCGGCCACTATGACGACAAGGCGATCGTGAGCCGGGAAGCCTTCGCCCAGAAGATCCGGGCCGTGAAGGACGCTGTTGGCGATGACCTCGTGCTGATCGCCCGCACGGACGCCCTGGCTGTCGAGGGGTTCGACGCCGCCATCGACCGCTGCGAAGCCTATGCCGAAGCTGGTGCTGAGGTCATCTTCTTCGAGGCCCCCCAAACCGTGCAGCAGATCGAGGACGCTGCCCGGCTGATCTCGGCGCCGCTGCTCCTGAACATGTTTGCGGGTGGCAAGACGCCGGTGGTCCCGCTTGCCCGGCTGCAGGAGCTGGGGATTGCCATTGTCATCGTCCCCTCGGACCTACAGCGCGCCGCGATCTTCGCGATGCAAGAGACCTTGCGCGCGATCGCCGAGGATGGCGACTCGGGGCGACTTCAGGACCGCATGGTGACCTTCAAGGACCGAGAGACCATCATCGGCACCGACGACTGGAACGAGCTGAACAGGAGGTTCGCGGAATGATTGATGCCCCCGACTACGAGGTCTTTGCCATCAAGTACGGCGACGTGAACATCCCGGGATCCTACGCGACGATCCTCGAAGATCCGAACGACCCGCACACGACCTCCGATCGGCAGCTGACGTACTACGTCTGGCTGATCCGGGGGGGCGGGCGGAACATCCTGCTGGACTGCGGGTTCGACCATGAATGCGGCGCCAAGCGGGGCCGCAAGATCGAACGCCTGCCAGACGAGGCGATCGCCAAGCTGGGCACTACCGCGGACCAAATCGACACGGTCATCGTCAGCCACATGCACTACGACCATGCGGGCAACTTCGGGCTGTTCCCGAATGCCGAATTCCTGGTTCAGGACAAGGAGGTCGCCTTCGCGACCAGCCGCTACATGCGTTACCCGGCTGTGCGCCGTCCGTTCGAGGCCGACCATGTCTGCGAGCTGATCCAGTTGAACTTCGCCGAGCGGGTGCGCTACATTGATGGCGATGCCGAGATCGCGCCGGGGATCACGGTCCACCACCTGCCTGGCCACGCCCACGGTCTGATGGGTGCGCAGGTCAAGACGACGCGAGGGCGGGTCTTTCTCGCCTCGGACGTCGCGCATTTCTACGACAACATCTGGAAGCGCAATCCGTTCTCGATCCTCCAGCACATCCCGGAGTACTGCGACAGCCACGACAAGATGGTGCGTATGGCCGAGAGCCCGGACCACATCATCCCCGGACACGACCCGCTGGTGCTCGAGATCTACCCCAAGCACCCGGATGATCCGGACACTGTGGACCTGACCGTGCCGCCCAGCCGGTCCGTGGGGCCGTGACGCTCCATGGTCCGCGACCTGCGCGACGACCGGGATGTCCAAGAACCGCAAGATCATTCAGGTTTCTTTGTCGCGCCTGACGAATGCCTCGCGCACGGTTGTTGCCACTACGAGCTGCCGGATGTGTTCGAGTGGCGCAAACCAGCCAACGGGGCAGGTCCGATGGTTGTCGCGCGACAACCGAAGACGGAACAGGAACTTCGCCTTGTGGCCCTCGCAATGTTCTGCTGCCCGGTGAATGCCATCTACTATGGGGGCAACAATCGACGCGTTATCTCCGCGATACGCAAGCAGGGCGTCAGCAGCTCTAACGTGCTCGGCTAGCACCCATGAACCCCTCCGCCGCCCTCCGCCAGCAAGCATTGGCCCAGCCCGATCATCCCGCGATCCTGTGGGAGGGCGGGGTGCTCACCTATGGCGCGTTCGAGGATCGGGTATCGCGGATGGCCGGCGGGCTGGTGGCACGCCTGGCGCCGGGATCGCGCATCGCGCTGGTCATGGAGAACTGCCCGGAGTTCCTGCCCGCGCTCTATGCGATTTGGCGGGCGGGCATGGTGGCTGTCCCGATCAACGCGAGGCTCCATGCCCGCGAGCACGCCTGGATCCTGGAGAATGCCGAGGCCACACTGACGCTCGCCTCCCCCGCGCTCGGCGAAAAGTTGACAGCTGTCAACTTCCCTAACGAAATTTTAACGTTAAAGAGCCGTGAATGGGACGCGCTCGAGGGCCCACCCATCACCGAGACCACGACAAGCCCGGACAATCTGGCCTGGCTCTTCTACACCTCCGGCACGACCGGGCGTCCCAAGGGCGCCATGATCACGCACCGCAACCTGATGGCGGCCGCTTGGGCCTATTGCACGGATGTCGATTTCATCGGACCTAACGACATCCGCCTGCACGCGGCCCCGCTGACCCATGGCTCGGGCCTTTATGCCGTGCCCTTCGTCCTGAAGGGTGCGCAGAACCTGATCCTGCCGGGCGGCTTCCGGCCCGAGGACATCTTTGACGTTCTCGCCACCCGCCAGAACGTCAGCTTCTTTGCAGCCCCCACGATGGTCAGCCGCCTGATCAATCATCCCTTGGCTTTGCTGTCGGACCACCCGGGGCTCAAGACGCTCGAGTACGGGGGAGCGCCCATGTACCTCGCCGACCTCAAGCGCGCGCTCGAGGTCTTCGGCCCGCGGCTCTACCAGGTCTATGGCCAGGGGGAGGCACCGATGACAATCTCCCACACCACCAAGGCCATGCATGCCGATGCCTGCCACCCCCGCTATTGGGAGCGGCTGGCGACGGTGGGCACGCCCCGTTCTGGCTGCGAGGTGCGGATCATGGGGCCGGACGGGCCCTTGCCCATGGGAGAGACGGGCGAGATCGCCACCCGCTCGGACGTCGTGGTTCCCGGCTACTGGAAGAACCCGGAGGCGACGGCCAGGGCCATCCGCGATGGCTGGCTGATGACCGGCGATGTCGGGTCGCTGGACGATGAGGGGTTCCTGATCATCAAGGACCGGTCCAAGGACATGGTGATCTCGGGCGGCATGAACATCTACCCCCGCGAGATCGAGGAGGTGCTGCTGACCCACCCGGGCGTCACCGAATGCTCGGTCGTCGGGCGCCCGGATCCGGACTGGGGCGAGGCGCTGGTCGCCTTCGTCGTGGGGACGGCCACGGTGGCGGATCTGGACCGCCTGTGCCTCGACAATCTCGCCAGGTTCAAGCGCCCAAAGGAGTGGCGGCTCATCGACGCGCTGCCAAAGAACAACTACGGCAAGATCGTCAAGACCGACCTGCGCGCGTTGCTGGAGGCGGAGGATTGATATCGGCCGCCTGACCGGCGTGTCCCGGGCTTGACCCGGGACCTCCCGAAGGCGACGTAGGGATCCCGGGCCAGGCCCGGGATGGATCATTCCCGGCAGAAGGCGCCCGGCCCATGACCGACCTCGCCCCGCCCGCCTTCCGTGTTGGCGACTTCGTCGTCCAGCAGGTGGTCGAGTTCCAGGCGCCGTTCCGGCCGCTCGCCACGATGTTCCCCGAGGCCGCACGTGATCCCGCGGCGCTCGAGGCCCTGCTGCCACGGTTGCAGCCCTGGTGCGTCGATGAGCAGGGGCGCGCGATCCTGCCTGTGCAATCCTATGTGATCCGGACCGGGCGGCACGTCATCCTGATCGACACCTGCGTCGGATGCGACAAGACGAACTCGCGGTTTCCCGAGTGGGCAGGGCGGCAGGACGAGGGCTGGTTGCAGCGCCTGCAGGCGATGGGCATGCAGCCTGAACAGGTCACGCATGTCCTCTGCACGCACCTCCATTCCGATCATTCCGGCTGGAACACGCGGCTTCTGGACGGGCGCTGGGTGCCGACGTTCCCGAACGCGCGGTACATCTTCGCCAAGGCCGAGGTCGCACATGCCGAAGCCAACGAGACCGAGCTCTACGCTGAGAACGTGCTGCCGGTGATCGCGGCGGGGCAGGCGGATCTGGTGGAGACCGATCACCAGATCGAGGACGGCGTCTGGCTGGAGCCGACACCCGGCCACACGCCGGGCCATGTGGCGGTGCATCTCGTCAGCGCGGGCCGGCACGCGGTCATGTGGGGCGATCTGTTGCACTCGCCCGCCCAGGCCCTCTATCCGCACTGGGCTTATGCGAGGGATGTCTCGGCGGCGGACAGCACGGCCTCCAGATGGCGGGTGCTGGGAGCGGCGGCCGAGCACAATCGGCTGATCCTGTCCTCGCATTTCCCGCTCCCCTCGGTCGGGCGTGTCCGGTCCGAAGGTGCGGGCTTCTGGTTCGACTATGAAGGAGAGACGCGATGAGCGCGAAGACGGCTCTGATCACGGGTGGAGCAAGCGGGATCGGCGAGGCGACGGCGCGCCGGTTAGCCGCCGATGGCTTCAGCGTCGCGGTTGTTGATGTCAACGGCGCGGCGGCGGAGGCGGTGGCAGCCGAAATCGGCGGGCTTGGGCTGACGGCCGATGTCTCGGACCCGGAGGCGATCGAGGCGGCGGTGCGGGAGGCGGAGCGGACCTTCCGCCGTATCGATGCCTGTGTGTGTTCGGCAGGGATCCTCGAGACACCAGGCACGATCATGGACGGCGACCGGGAAGCCGAGGCGCGTATCTGGGCGGTCAACTACCAAGGCACGGTCGACACCTGCCGGTCGGTGGGGCGCGTGATGCAGGCGCACGGTGCCGGCGCGATCGTGACCCTGGGATCGATCAACTCGTTCTCTGCTCTGCCGTTGCCCGCCTATTGTCCCTCTAAGACTGCGATCCTGCGGCTTACCGAGATGTTGGCGGTCGAGCTTGGCCGTTTCGGGATCCGCGTCAACGGTGTGGCGCCGACCTACGTGCTGACCCCTGCGCTGAAGGCCAAGATCGAGAGCGGCGAGCGCGATCCGCAGATGGTCAAGGGGGCCAACGCGCTCGGCACCTGGATCGAGCCCGCGGACATCGCTGACGTGATCGCCTTCCTCTGCTCGGATCAGGCCCGTGCGGTTTCGGGTGTCATGCTGCCCGTCGATGCCGGGCACCTGCCCGCCGAACGCTACCGGAACTTTGCGGGTGGTGTTCCCTGGAACCCACGATAGGGCTCCCGCTATCGGACCAAGCCTCGTGTCATCGCGCTGACGCGCGACAACACTCCCTTGTCCGAGCCCGCCACCACCCCCACCGCCGCCAAGGCGCGCTTCGCGCGCCTTGGCGGCGG
>JBCCDA010000058.1:0-28065 GCA_039033215.1 Pseudomonadota bacterium
ATCAGCAATCGCTCTATCGCCGCCACGGGTACGTCGACATCGCACGAGCGCGCGGCCAGCAGGCCGAGGTCGATGTGATGCGTACCGCACTCTGATGGATGGGCGCCTGCGGCCCCGACCACGCGGTCAGGCCTGGATCACACCCACATGCGCGAGCCCGGCCACGGCGGCCTGATCGAAGGGCAGGTTCTGTTCCCACGACGCGCGGTATCCGGCGTAGACCGCCTGTCCCCGCTCTGCCGGGGTGCCATGGTGGCTGGGTGCATTCGTCTGGTAGTCGCCAATCACATGGGCTGCCAGCGCAACCGAAGCGGCGGGCGTATCGGGGTTCCGCCGCTTGGCGGTGCCGACGTAGTAGCCCGTGAGAAAATCCGCATGGAGTTCGGCCAGCTTCACCGTTGGCTGGCCGTCGGTCAGTAGCTGGATCAGGTGCTTGCCGTTGAACTGGTAGTTGTACTGGACGATATGCCCGAACTCGTGTGCGATGATTGCCAGCACCGCCGCCACCGGATTGTCGATCCCTTTCTGGCGCATCAGGTCGAGCATCTTGTCGCCAAAAAGAACCGTGCCATGCTCGCGAGTTGGCAGCGGAGAGTCGCCGGCCTCGGGGCTGAAGGGTGTTGTCGTTGCAAACGCGTTTGCGACGTTGCCCCCTTTGATGAACCCGAAGGTCGGCAGCACATCGAAGGTCTTGGAGACGTGATAGAGTGCCTCGACCAACGCCCGGTCGAAGTGCGGATTGCCCGAGGTTGAGGACACCTGAAACCGTTTGCCCGAGACTGTGAAGCTGGACACCGTATGCCCGATCCCCATCGACCCCAGCTTGTCACGGGTGAAGTCGGATGGCGCCACCAGGCAACCAGCCGTCTCGCCGATGGTGCTGGGTGAACCGGCCAGAGCAATCTGGCCAGCCCATCCAGGGGTGCCACTGCAGATGGCACAGCCAGCACCTACGGTTGTCCCGATGAACTCTCGTCTGTTCAGCATCACAATCTCCCTCAAGCTCCCCCGTCAGTCTAGCACATCCCGGGGAACATCCTGCAGGCCTCGTCCCGTGAAGGATTGGCTTGCGGCTGCTGCGGTTGCGGCTGCTGCGGTTGTGGTTGCTGCGGTTGTGGCTGCTGCGGCTGAGGGAACTGCGGTTGTTGCGGTTGTGGCTGCTGCGGCTGGGGGAACTGCGGCTGCTGTGGTTGTGGCTGCTGCGGAACTTGTGGCTGCTGCGGTTGTGGGAACTGCGGCTGCTGGGGTTGTTGCTGGTTCGCAGGCGCCATCGCGAAGTACTCGATCTTGCCGGTCGTCGGCGCAAACTTGAACTCCCACTGCAGGGTGCCCTGCTGCTGCACGCCCATGCAGTAGAAGTGGAAGAGCTGCCCGAACTGCTGATCCTGATCGAAGTGCGGGTTGATCACCTGCACCTGCTGAAGCTGCCCCAGCTGCTGGATCTGCTTGTAGACGCCGGTTCCGCCGGTCTGCTGCTGCGCGGTCTGCAAGGCTCCCTGGCCGAGCACCTGTTGGACTGGGTATTGCCCGAACGCCAGTGCGCCGATCCCGATGGTGCAAAGCTGCTGTGCCTGGGCATTCATGTCGCCCTGACCCTGTTGTTGGCCTCCGCCTTGCTGGTGGCCTTGGCCGCCCTGCTGAAACTGCGCCCAGGCAGGTGCCACAGACATGATTGCCGCCGCGCCCGCGGCAGCAACCCATGTACGAATACCCATGATGTACCCTCACTCTCCTCCAATTGACGCAAGGTTAGCCGCGCCAGACGGCTGGAGCAAAGGGATTCCTGAGGCGGTGGCTGTCAGCGGCCGATGGCATAAGCCTGCATGAAGCGCGGAGTCGCCGCCGCGCGGACCATTCCGTCCCGGGTGAACCCGGCCGCACAGAGGCGTCCCAACGCCCAGGAGGGCTGCACCGCCAGCTTGTGGCCGCGCTCCGCGAGGGTCTTACGAATTGCCTCCTCCAGCCGGTCCTCGGCGAAGAGGATGCCCGGTGTGAATATGCGCGGCGCGAACGAGTTCACGTAGTGGCCCGAATGCACCATGGGTGCGTCGATGGCGGCCTGGATGCCGAGCCCCTCGACCAGGTGTCGGACCAGAAGCGCCAGCGTCCACTGATCCTGCTGGTCTCCGCCGGGAGAGCCGCAGGCGAGCACGGGTTTGCCGTCCCGGGTCAGCACTGTCGGGGTCAACGTCGTGCGGGGTCGCCGACCTGGTGCGAGGTGCGAGGGCAGGCGGTCGTCGAGCCAGAACATTTGGCCGCGCGTCGTGACATTGAAGCCGAGACCCGGGACGGCGGGGGCCGATTGCAGCCAGCCGCCCGAGGGCGTTGCGGCCACCAGGTTGCCCCAGCGGTCGACCGCGTCCAGATGACAGGTGTCGCCCTCGATCTCGGGCAGATCGGCGAATGTGGGCTCTCCCGGTCCCTCGGCAGTGTCGGGCGCGGCGGCAAGCTCCTCCAGCAGGGCGCCGCGATCCATGCCGTCGCCCAGCGGATCACCGGGCGAGAGACGCAGATCAGCGGTATCTTTGATCTCGGCAGCACGGCTGGCGAGGTAGGCGTCGGAGAGGAGTTGCTCCAACGGAATGTCCACGTGGTCGGGATCGCCAAAGAACGCGTCACGATCGGCCAGCGCGCGCTTGAGCGCCTCGATGGAGAGATGGATTGCCTCAGGACCGCCCGGCGCCATGTCGGCGATCCCTCCGGCCTCGGCTATGCCCAAGGCCATCAGAAGCCCCGGGCCCTGACCCCAGGGACCTGTCTTATGCACCTCGTGGCCCTGGAAGGCGCGGGAGACGGTTTCCTCCCACGTCGCCTGCCAACCCCCGAGGTCGTCGCCCGTCAGCAGACCCGCGGACTGACCACCGGCGCCGTCCGCCTGTTCGGTGCGGAAGAACGTGTCAATCGCCTCGGCCACGAAGCCCTCGTACCAGGCGCCCCGTGCCCGCTCGATCTCCGCTTCGCGCCCGCCGCCGCCCGCTTCGGCTTCATCCAGCAGTCGCTGATAGGCCGCGCCGATCTCGGGCTGACGGGCCAGCGCGCCGGGCTTGGGCAAGCCATCGGGCAGCCAGACGCTGGCCGAGCTTGTCCAGTGATCGCGGAACAGTGGCGCGATGGCATGGATTGATTCCACCGCGCGGTGCACCAGCGGATAGCCGTGGGTGGCATAGTAGATCGCGGGTTCCAGCATGTCGCGGACCCGCATGGTGCCAAGATCGCGCAGCAACAGCATCCACGCGCCGAACGAGCCGGGCACCACGGCGGGGACCAGCCCCATGCCGGGCATCCGCTGGTAGCCGAGCGCCTTCACACGATCGATCGATGCTGCCTTGGGCGCGATTCCCTGGCCGCAGATCACGCGGGGACGGTCCCAGCCAGCCGCGTGTGCGATGATCGGGACCTCGCCGCCCGGACCGTTCAGATGCGGTTCGACGATTTGCAGGGTAAACCCCGTCGCGACGGCCGCATCGAAGGCGTTGCCGCCCCGTTCCAGGATACCCATGCCGACGGCCGAGGCCATCCAATGGGTCGAGGCAACCGCCCCGAACGTGCCGCGGATTTCGGGCCGCGTGGTGAAGCGCTGTGCCATCAGTCCTCCGGCAGTTGTGGATCAGGGTCAAAGGGTTTGCCTTCGTCGCGTTCGAGCAGTCGGTCGAGCACCGGGCGGTCGATGATCCCATGCGGACGCTGAGCCCTGGGGAACGAAGCCGAGAAAGCCAGGAATCGCTCCTTCGAGACGTCGTAGAGGCGCGCAAGTTCGTCCAGCGGCTCGGCGTGGTCGTCGACCCGGATGTCAAGCCTTGGGAAGACCTCCGACCCCTGGATCCTGAGGGCAGCGGCCTGTTTGCCCCGAAAGTCGCCGCCTGCGTCCTCGCCGGCCTTCATGGCTGCGAGCAGGCGTTCGGGGAGACCCATGCCGTCGCCTGCGAGCCAGGCGGCGAGCGTGTCCTCGACCACCTCCGGGCCTGCCAGCATGTTGCCCGCAACCGAGACTCCCGGGCCCGACACACTGCCCGCCCACTCCGTGCAATCGGCGCCGGTGTGCGCCGCCGACCGGCCTGCCGCGTCCAACACATGCAGTTGGCGCCAGGAGGCACCCGCGTCCTGGCGCACCAGCATGTCGGTCACATCGGACGCGCCGTAGCCTTCACCCAGAAGACCGAGCGCGCGGTGACCGAGTGTGGGGTTCACCTGCGCCTGCGTCATGGCAACACCGTGCGGCCCGCCCGACCACGGGCAGAGCGAGCCGACCGCGAAGAACCGGGAGGCGACCGCCAGCCCGTAGAGGCCGCTCTCTTGGTCACGAACAAGGATCGACCAGGTCATTGGGCCAACCGCTCGGCAACCGCCAGCAGCATCCCGTCCTTGCCGCGCCCGCCGACGATGGAAAGGCCCACCGGCCCGCCGTCCACTTTGCCCGGGGTAGCGACGTCCTCCAGCTCGCCCGAGGGCCCGGCCGGCATAGAGATCTGGGGCAGGCCGCCAAGACCCGCGGTACACAACAGCTCAAGCGCCCTCGTGCGGTACTCGTCCAGGTCCGAATGCGGTGTCTCGCGCAAGGGCGCGGGGCCGGGGGCCGTCGGCAGCACCATGATCGCGGTGTCGAGGGAAAGTTCCTGGATCCTGGCGTTGACCTGTTTGCGGGCCTCGACCGACCAGGCGAACTCCTCGTCCGTAATGCTGCGGGCCATGGCGAAGCGGTCGCGGATGCCGGGGCCGAAGTCGGGGTTTGTGGCGGTGACCCAGTCGCCGTGCACCTGCCAGACCTCGTGTGCCTGGTGGATGCGGAACGCCTCGCGCCACTGGTCCAGCCCGTCCGGCGCCAGCACGATCGGACGAACGGGCCCGATGAGCGTCTGGAGGCGATGCAGTTGCTGGCCCAGCGCCAGCACGGTGCGGGCGTCAGCGCGGGCCCAGGCGTCGACGGGCAGAAGTAGCGTCTGCGGCAATGAGGCGTCAGCCGTCATCCCGAAGGCGTGCCCGGCACGCACCAGCGTCGCCGGATCCCGCGCGAACCACCCGGCCGTATCGAACGACGGCGCGAGTGGCATCGTCCGGTCGATCGCGATCACCCCGTGGGTGGGCCGGATCCCCCAGACACCGCAGAACGAGGCAGGCAGGCGAACGGACCCCCCGGTGTCCGAGCCCAGCCCGATGTCCACCAACTCGGCGGCAACGGCGGCAGCGGAACCGGAGGACGAGCCCCCGGGCACGCGGCGCGGATCGCCCGAATTCACGGGCGTTCCGTAGTGAGAGTTTGCCCCCATCAGCGAATAGGCGAGCTCGTCGGTGTGGCTCTTGCCCGCCAGGGTCGCCCCCGCGGCCAGCAGCATCTCGACAGGCGGGGCGTGCGTCTCGGCCGGCGGATGGGTGCGCGCCCAGTCGGGGTTGCCACACCCCGTGACATGGCCCGCGATGTCGTAGAGGTCCTTGGACGCGAAGGTCAGACCCGAGAGCGGCCCGCCTGCAGAGCCCTCAAGCGCGAAGATGTCGATGAATGCGTTGACGGTGTCTTCCATGGCCCTCTTCCCCGTACGCCCGTGTTCACTGCCACCGGTATACCTATCGCAACCACCTAGTGCGCCAGTGATTTGTCGATCCGGTTCCAGATGACGTCGATATCAGCGGATGGATTGGCCCCAACATGACGCAGCCAGGGGGCGCCGCCGACCATGGTGGTCGAAACCATCGTGGGGGGCAGGACCTCGGCGATGGCGTCGACGGGTAGATCTTGCGGCTGCCACAGAAGGACGCCTGCGCTGGGCACGCCGAAGGTCCGGACGCGCGGATCGGCGGAGAGACGGTCGTAGAGGTCCGCGATCAGGTCAATCGTCCTCTCGATCCGTGCTGCCATTCCCGCGCGTCCCCACGCGGTCAGGGCCGCAAGAAGCGGGATCGCCGCGGCGCCCCGCGAGCCCTGCACCCCGATGTTCGGTGTCGCGAGATAAGCGCCGCCAAATGCCACGGCCTCATGGGCGCGGTCGGCATCGCGGAAAAGGATCATCGCCGAGTCCTTAGGCTGGAAGAACCACTTGTGAGCCGACACCGCGACCGAATGGGCTTGTTCGATACCGTCCAGCAGCGGCGCGTGGCGCGGAGAGAGGCGCAGCGGCCCCGCCCAGGCGGCGTCGACATGGGTCCATGCCGCCTGGTCCGCCAGTCCAGGGGGGTCGATCGCCCCTGTGCTCGTGGCGCCGGCGGTCAGCACCAGCGCGGCGTCGTCGAGCGCGGGCAGCTCCCCGGGGTCCAGCCGTCCGCGAGCGTCGGTCGCCACGGGCTCCCACGCGAGGCCCAGGATGTGCGCGGCCTTGGGAACCGAGAGATGCGCCGCTGCCGACCCGACGACCCTACGGACGCCTGCGATCTCCCGGGCTGCCCAGAGCGCCGTGAGGTTGGCAAGCGTTGACCCGGCCGTCATATGCCCGCCGGACATCCCGAAGAAGGGGGTCAGCCAGCTCATCACCCGTGCCTCCGCCTCGGTTGCGACGGGTGAGAGGCCCGGGTGCAGCAGGTTCTGGTTGAGGTGTGCATTCCAGAGCGCCATGGCCGCCGCGATCCAGGGCGTCGGCGGATCCATGTGCGCGAGAGCGTCTGCGGTGCCTAGGCGCGCCGCCCTACCAAGGACAGCGCCCGCCATGGCCTCGAGCGCCGCCGCATCGCCAAGCCCGCTCTCGGGCATTGTCCGGGGCAGGTCTGCGGGGGCGGGCGGGCGTTGCAGCAGTGCTACGGCCCGTGCGAGCCCCGCAGCATCCGAGTCAAAGCTGTGATCCATGGGAACCCTTTTGGCGGACGGCGATGCGCGCGTCTACGCCGCGTAGGTCTGATCGCTCTTTGCGGGTTCGGAGGATGCAGGTGGTTGCTCGGATATCGGGCGGTTGGCCGGCAACGTGAACCAGAACGTCGTCCCGACCCCGGCGACCGTGTCGAACCCGATCTCGCCGCCCAATGCCTCGACCAGCCTCTTGGAGATGGCAAGGCCGAGACCCGCGCCGCCCTGCGGGCGGCTGGCGGATGAGTCGGCCTGCACGAAGTCGTTGAAGATCTTGCCGCGCATCTCCTCGGGGATGCCGCTGCCGGTGTCGGCCACCTTCACGCGGAGACTGTCGAGATCGGGCGAGATCTCGCGCTCGACGCTGATGTCGATCAGGCCGTCATTGGTGAACTTCACCGCGTTGCTCACCAGGTTCAACAGGACCTGACGGACGCGGTACTGGTCGCCGATCAGTCGCGTGTCGCCGATCCGGCGCAGATCGACGTCGATCCGGGTCCTGTTCGCTTCCGCTTCGAGCCGCATGAGATCGGCCACGGATGTCACGACCTCGGCCAGATCGAACGGAACAGCGGCGACCTGCAGCTTGCCCGCGTCGATCTGGCTGTAGTCCAGGACATCGTTCAGCAGCCGCATCAGGCCGTTGCCCGATTCCATCAGCTTGTCGGTGAAGAGACGCTGGCGGTCGTCAAGCTCGGTCGTGCCCAACAGCGCCGCCATGCCCAGCAAGCCGTTCATTGGCGTGCGGATCTCGTGGCTCATCACGGCGAGGAACTGGCTCTTGGCGGTCGCGGCCTGCTCGGCGTTCAGGCGCAGGGTCTTCTCTGCCTCCTGTGCTGCCTGGATGCGCTCGGCCATGTCATTGAAGGAATCGGCAAGCCCGGCGAGTTCCTTGAACGGCTGCGCGCGTGGGGTCGTGTCGACCCGGGTTCCGGTCTCGCCCGCGGCCATCAGCCGGGCCGCCGCGGCGACGTTGTTGATGGGACGCACGAACCTTGCCGAGAGATAGAGCGCTAGTGCGATCGCCAGCCCAAGCCCGACAGCCAACACGATCAGCCCGGACTGCACCATCCGCCCTGCTGCCGCCTCAAGCTCGGCAACGGGCTGGGGCACCATGACACCCCAGCCGGTGCCTTCGATAGCCGCGTACCCGGCAATCATCTCGCCGTTCAGCGCGTTGGAATAGAACTGGTCGACACCGCTCTCGCCGGCGAGCATCTTCCGCACTGGCGAGATGTCCGAGAGATTACGCGCCTCCTGCTCCCAGGCCGCCAGCGGGTGGGCGAGCACGCGCCCGGTGTGGTCGACGATCGCCGCATACCCGCGCTGGCCGAAGCCGATCCGGCTGGCGAGGCGCCGGAAGTAGATCGTGCGCAACGCGCCGACAACCAGCCGCTGCTCCGCCTTGCGCACCAGGTACACGAGGGGCTCGCCGTGGTCGGTGATGTGGACATGCGAGATCGCGGTCTTCTCGGGAGTCGCCTCGGTCATCGCCCGGAAGTAGCGCGCCATTTCCGGAGCCAGCACGGTCGGGCAGGGCTCGAACACGTCGAGGAACCCGTTCACGAACATCCCGGTCTCCCAGTCGAAGGTGCAGACGTGGCGAAATTCGAGCTTTCGGAAGAGCGACCGGGCATAGGAGGGCTCGGCACCGCTGCCGATCCGGTCCGCGAACGCGTCGAACGTGGTGACCAGATCCCCGTGGTACCGCTCGAGCGCTGTGCCGATGTTCTGGGCCAGCAGCAGATGGCGCTCACGCACCTCGTCGGTCTCGTTCTGCAGGATCGCGCTGAAGGACCAGTACCAGAGACCCGCAAGAGGGGCGACGCATGTGATCAGGAAGCCTGCAAGCAGTGCGCGGCGTACCGGTATGCGCCAAGACGTGATGCGTCGGATCATCCGAACGGGTCCCGAGGCCGATGTCGGTTCGAATTCATAAGCTGAGCTTATCCCGAATCGTCATGGAACCTAAACCTCTCATGCGTCCGTTGCGTGCCTTGACGGATGATGGACCCGGGGCAGGTGGTGCCCTAAGTTGCATCGACACCGACGGAGAAACCCATTGGAAGAGTTCTTCGACAAGATGCTTGGCGCTGCGGCAGCAGCGTTCGACCCGCGCGAACGGCTGAGCATCCACTGGCAGCTCACCGCGCTGGCGGCAGCGGTCGTGTTCTGGGGAGTTTTCGTGCGCCGCCACGGTGCGGCGGGGCCCGCCGGGCTGCTGAAATGGCTGCTGCCACGGGATGTGATCCTCCACCCCTCGGCCGTCACGGACTACTTCTACTTTGTCTGCAACCGGCTGCTGCGCCTGCTGGTCTACGCGCAGCTCTTCGTGCTCACGCCCGTCATCCACACCGTGTCCCTGCAGTTCATGCTGGACACCTGGGGTTATCCAGTCTGGCCGCGCGAGCCATCGATCTTCTGGACAATCGTCGTCACTCTGGTGATTGCCCTCGTCATGGATGCGGCGCTCTGGTTCGTGCATTGGGTCTTTCATGTCGTTCCCGAGTTGTGGGAGTTCCACAAGGTTCACCACTCTGCCGAGGTCCTGACCCCTCTTACGGCTGCGCGGATGCATCCGGTCGAGGAGATTTTCGACACTCTGGTCGCGTCGACGATCATCGGGGTCAGCTACGCGTTCCTGACCTATCATCTGGGACCCGCGACAATCGAGTTCACGATCTTCGAGCTCAACGTGATCCTCGCGCTCTTTTTCGTGGCTGCCTTCAACCTGCGCCATAGCCATGTCTTCCTGCGCTATCCGGACTGGCTGCAGCGCATCTTCATCAGCCCGGCGCAGCACCAGATCCACCACTCGCGGGCGCCCGAGCACTGGGACCGAAACATGGGCTTCATTTTTGCGTTCTGGGACTGGGCGGCGGGGACGCTGGTCTCGCCCAAGCGGCATATGGAGCTGGAATTCGGTCTCGGGACGCGCGAGGATGGGACATGGCGGGGGGTTGGCACATTGTACCTCCGCCCGTTCCGAGGCGCCTGGGGACGACTCCGTGGACGCTTCCGCAAGCCCGATGCACCCGCCACCGTCCGGGACGAGCAGACCTAGCGTCTGCGCGATAGCTGGCGTCCTGTGGAACAGGTGTTCGCCATCCATTGCACCCACCAGAAATGGCGCCTATTCCTGCTCTGGAGCAAGGGGGCCAGCATGAGCAAATCATCCCTTCCCGCCTTCATCGATGCGGTCGAAGGCGCAGAGGATCCCGAAACCCTCTGGCATTATGTGTTGGACTTCTTTCACGACCATGAAATCGAGATGGTCAGCTATCATCACGCACCTGTACGACCGGGCATCGACGAGATGAAGGTGGTGACGGACGGGTTCCCGGAGGAGTGGGTTTGCCACTACATCGAACAGAAACTCTACACCGTCGATCCGATCCCCGAGCTTGCGGCCCGTTCTACTGAGCCGTTTCACTGGAAGGACGTCGGCAAGCTGATGCCTCTCAACGCGCTCCAGATTGAGTTCCTGAAAGACCTCTCCGAGGCAGTTCACGGGGACGGCCTTGGCATCGAGGTGTTCGGCCCAGGGCTGCGCAACGGATATGTTGGTCTTGGTTTCGGGGGGGACCGGCCGAACCTCTCGAGCAAGGACGTGCGCGAAATGCAGTATGGTTCCCAGATTGCGCATCTGCGGTACTGCACCTTAGTGCCCACCGAGGGTCACCCGGGGGGGCCGTTGTCGGGCCGTGAACGCGAAATACTGGAATGGGTGGCCCGTGGCAAAAGCAACGCCGTGATCAGCCAGATCCTTGAACTGTCGCCGAGCACGGTCGATACCTACCTGCGCCGGATCTACGCCAAGCTTGGGGTCAACGACCGCACAACGGCGGCGATCCGCGGCCTGGGCTCCGGCCTGATCAAGGGCGCGGCCTGAGAGCATCTCAGGCCCTGTCACGTGGTTACGTGACTACTCCAGATCTTGGATATCCGCCATCACCTGCCGGCCGGGCGCCCCCTTCCCCCCGCGATCGGGGCGCCTGCCGTGCCGCCCGCTGTCTCCGCTCGGGCGGCACGGCGTTTGGCTTGTTGGGTGACGGTGATGGGGCCACCGCGTATGAGAACGGAATGTAGTGTTGGAAACCAAGCGTCGTGTGTGCGTCGTCATCGACGACGACCCTATCCACCTTATGCTGTTGCAGGAGATGCTGCATGAGCTCGACTTCATGGCCATCGTCTCGACCGACTGGATCGAGGGTCTGGCCGCGGCGATGTACGAGGACCCGGTGCTGGTGCTCGCGGATCTCGAACTTGCGAGAACCAGCGCGGAGGTGGTGGTCAGCCACCCCCGACGCAGGCTGGACCGAGCACGGCCCAGCATCATCGGCATGTCCTCGGATCTGTCGCCGTATCTGACGACGCATTACCGGCGTCTGGGCTTCTCGGGCTTTTTGCGAAAGCCCTTCACAGTACGCGATCTGGCCGCGTGTATCGAGCAGGCAAACATCGAGCCAAAGGGGCGCAAGACCCCTCCCGATGTGCTTAGCTAGCCGTTCAGGACGTCCAGGAAACCATCGACGTCAGCCTCGGTCGTGCGGAAGCTCGCGACCAGGCGGATCGTCACCCTGGCATCGTCCGGAGCGTTGTCGTCGACAGCGCCCCAGGGATAGTAGCGTGCGCCCGCCGCCTGCAGGCGGCGGTGCTGCGCCATAGAGACCTCCGGGAACAGCATGTTGGCGCCGATCGAGTTAGTCAGATGAGCGTCGGGGCTGGCGGCGATTCCCGCCGCCAGCCGGTCCGCCATGGCGTTGGAACGGGCTGCCAGCCGCAGCCAGAGGTCATCTGTCAGATAGGCGTCGATCTGGGACGAGATGAACCGCATCTTCGAGAAGAGGTGGCCGCCGCGCTTGCGCCTGAGTTCGAACTCCCACGCCCGCTCAGGGTCGAACAGCACCACCGCTTCGGCGGCCATCGCGCCGTTCTTGGTGGCCCCCAGGCAAAGCACGTCAACACCAGATTTCCACGTCATCTCGGCGGGGCTGGCGTTCGTGCGCGCCAGCACATTAGCCAGCCGTGTGCCGTCCATGTGTACCGGCAGGTTGGCCTTGCGCGCCAGCGTTGTCAGTGCGCGAAGCTCGTCGACGGTGTACGCTGCTCCGAGCTCGGTGGCCTGCGTCAGGCTGACGGCACCGCCCTGGACAGAGTGGACGCCTCGCTTTCCTGCCTGAGCCAGTGCAGGTGCCAGGGTCTCTTCAGTCAGCTTGGCGTTCGCGCCCCGCAAGAGAGTCAGCTTGGCACCGCCCGTGAAGAACTCGGGCGAGCCGCACTCGTCTTCCTCGATATGCGCGCCCTCGTGGCAGAACACGGTGCCCCAGGGCGGGCAGAGGCAGGCCAACGACAACGCATTCGCCGCCGTTCCGGTGGCGACGAAGTAGACAGCGGCGTCGGGCGCCTCGAACACGTCGCGGACCCGGGCGACTGTCTGCTCGGTCAGCGGATCGTTGCCGTAGGGCATGGCATAACCGGCCTCGGCCTCGGCCAGTGCCGCGGTGATCTCGGGCGCTGCGCCCGAGGCATTTTCGGATGCGACAAACAACGGCGTCTCACAACTGCATCTGCGGGTTTGGTACGCCGCCACCCGCGGCGATGGAAGAGGCAAGGGGCGCCATGCGCCCGCGGCAGATGAGCCTGCCACGGGTCGGATCCGCAGGCCTCTCGGCTATGCCTGCCCGTCTGCAGGGGTCAGCCAGTCTTCGTCCAGGACATGATCCTCCCAATCCTCCTCGGCGACCTCGTACTCGGGCACCAGATGACGGCTGACCGCGATCCCGGCTTCGGCCACGCTGGCCGCCCGTCCCGAGATGAGCGGATGCCAATCCGCCAAGCCACGCCCTTCGTGCAGTCGCCGGTAAGCGCATGTCGCGGGCATCCATTCGGACGATTGGTCGATGTTCTCAGGCGTCAGCGTCACGCAACCCGGGACAAGCTGGCGGCGCAGCGCATAGTTGCCGCAACGCCGCGTCTCGGCATCGAACAGACGGCAGGCGATGTTCGTGTAGTGGACCTGGCCGGTGTCATCGTCCTCGAGCTTGAGCAGACAGCACCGCCCGCACCCGTCGCAGAGCGCCTCCCACTCATCGCGGGTCATGTCCTCCAGGTGGACGCGCTCCCAGAAACGTTCCCTCATTGCGGCCCGCGCGGCCAGAGTGCGAGCGCGTAGCGTCCCAGGCGGGTTTCGGGCGCGTAGCGTGCCACCAGAAAGGCCATGGGCAGGGCCGTTAGCGTCACGATGACAAGCACCTCGGTCGTGCCGACCCCGAACGTGACGAGTATCGCGACAATCGCCGCTGAAATCACCATGAAGCTGGCATCTGTCACATTCGAGCACGCGATGTAGCTGGCGCGCTGATCGTCCGGCGCCTCGGCCTGCAGGACGGCGTTCAGGGGCGTGACGTACATGCCCGCGAAGGCCGCAAGGACTACAAAGTCGATCAGGATCCGCCAGCCCACGGCGTTGTCCAGGAAGATGGCGCGGTCCGCCAAGTCGGCTCCGGGCGCGGGCGGAAAGGGAAGCGAGGGCGTGGCCATGTAGAGCTCGATCGCCATCACGGCCAGGCCGAGCGCGCCGATCGGCGGGAGATTGACATCGACCCGGCCACGCGACAGCCCCTCGGACGCAACGGCTCCGACCGCAACTCCGATCGAGAACCCGGCAAGCAGCACCGTGAGTACGCTCTCGTCGACGCCAAGATCCTCCTTCGCATAGGCCGGTAGCAGCGACAGGAACGTGGCGCCCAGGAACCAGAACCACGAGATCGCCAGGATGGCGCGGATTGCGGGTTTGTTCTGGCGACACATCGCATAGAGCGCGTAGATCGCGCGCGGGAACACCCAGTCCACCGGAGGCGGGTTCACGAGCACTGGCTTTGCGGGTGGGGTGAAGAGCGCGGCGATGAAACCGACAATCGCGATGGCGACCACCGAGGTTGAGATGATGGCGACCCCGTCCATGGGCAGGGTGACCGAGATGATCAAGAGGTCGATGACCTCGCCCGCCTCGCGCAGGATAAGCTCGTTGCCCAGGATGGTACCAAAGATAATGGCAAGGAATGTGAAGCCCTGCACCAGACCGTTGCCGCCCATCAGTTCTTTCGGCGCCAGGTACTGCGGCAGCACCGAATACTTGATCGGCGCGAACATCGCCGACTGCGCGCCCATCAGAAACAACACGAAGTAGAGAAAATAGATGTTCTGGGTATAGTAGCCGATCACGGCCAGCCCCATCACCACGATCTCCCAGGCCTTGATCCAACGCATCAGGACCGCTTTGTCGTACCGGTCGGCCAACTGCCCAGCGGACGGGGTAATGATCGCGAACGGCAGAATGAACAGCGCCGATGCGATCACGCCCAACTGCGCGACTGGGATTCCAACTTCGTCGGCCAGCCGGTACGTGACCAGCGCAACGAAGGCCTTCTGATAAACCTGATCGTTGAATGCGCCCAGGAACTGCACGATGAAAAGGGGCAGGAACCGACGCGTGCCAAGAAGCGCGAACTGGTTGGGGGCAGGCTCGGACATTTCGCTCCTCCGTGGACGGCGCGCGACCGTACCATGCGCCGCGCTCCGTGCCAGCGATATCGCACTGGACAGCGCCTTTGCGTCGTGGTGGTTTGCGACGCATGGACATCACTGGTCAGGTTTCGGATTGGCTGGCCCGCTTGGAGGCGCGTCTCGCCTCGGGTGAGATCGCCGCTGCTGTTGCGCTGTTCCAGCCAGACGGTATCTGGCGGGACCTTGTCGCGCTGACATGGAACATCCACCCCGCGGAAGGCGCCGACCGGATCGCTGCGATGCTAGAGGCGTGCGCCGAGGCGCCGCGCGATTTTGTGTTGGCCGGTCCCGCGCGAACGGTCGAAGACTGGGTCGAGGCCGAATTCACGTTTCGTACCCGGTCCGTTGCAGGCCGAGGTCACGTCAGGCTCAAGGGCGGACGCGCCTGGACGCTGGTGACCTCCGCCGAAGCACTTCTTGATCATCCTTGGGCTGAGGGTCCGGCGCGCGAGATTGGCACCGTGCATGGGGCCGTACCGGGTCGTCGCGGATGGTCCCGCCAGATCAGTGACACCCCCGACGTCATCATAATCGGTGGGGGTCAGGGTGGCATGGCGCTTGGGGCGCGGTTGCAGTTCCTGGGGGTCCATGCAGTCATCTTGGAGGCTCGGGCGCGCGCTGGCGATAGTTGGCGCGACCGCTACGAAAGCCTCTGTCTGCACGATCCGGTTTGGTACGATCATATGCCGTACATCCCGTTTCCAGCGGGCTGGCCTGTGTTCACGCCGAAGGAACGCATGGCCGATTGGCTCGAGATGTACGCCAAGGTCATGGCGCTCGACTATCGTGCGGGATCGCGAGTCGTCAGAGCCGAACGTGTGGGCGGCACTTGGAAGGTTTTTGTCTCGTGCGACAGAGGCGAGACGGCGCTTCGCGCACCGCATCTCGTTTTCGCAACCGGGATGTCGGGCTATCCTGACGTGCCTGTGTTTCCAGGAGCAAACTCGTTTGCCGGGCGACGGCTTCATTCATCGCAGTACAGGACCGCGCACGATCACCGCGGTGCGCGCGCAGTTGTGATCGGGTCGAACACCTCGGCACACGATATCTGCCATGACCTCTGGGAGCACGGTGTGCCGGTCACGATGGTGCAGCGTTCCTCGACGCTAGTGGCGCGATCGGCCAACGTCGTCGAGAACCTGCTTGGCCCATCCTACTCCGAGGAAGCACTCGTGGCGGGGATCACCACGGAGCGTGGTGATTTTCTGGCGACTACATGGCCTTGGGCCTTGATGGCGGAGCGTATGAAACCGGTCGCGGCGAAGATGGCCGAAGCCGACGCCGACTTGCACAAGCGTCTCGTGTCTCGTGGGTTCTTGCTGGACAACGGCCCAGATGGCTCTGGCATTCCCCTAAAGTCGGCCAGGCGTGGAGGCGGGTTCTACATCGATGTGGGTGCTTCCGATCTCATCGCTGACGGCAAAATCGGGTTAGCGTCGGGGAAAGGTGTGGCCCGAATCGAAACGGATGGTGTCGTCCTGCAAGACGGGACGCGGCTGGAGTGTGATCTGATTGTATACGCGACGGGCTTTGGCTCGATGAACCGGTTCGTGGCGGAGCTTTGTGGCCAATCGGTGGCGGATCAGGTTGGAAAGGTCTGGGGTCTCGGCTCGGCTACTGAAAAAGACCCGGGGCCCTGGGAGGGTGAACTACGGAACATGTGGAAACCGACGGCTGTGCCTGGTCTCTGGTTTCATGGCGGGAATCTTGCTCAGTCTCGGCACTACTCACGGCTGCTCGCAATCCAGATAAAAGCGCGCTTGGCGTCGGTTCCTGCTCCAGTCCATGCCCAAGCCCGTGTCAATCATCACGAGTAGTTTGTTTTCTTGGCAGGCGGCGACAGTTCGCTGCCTGCCAAGCTTGGACAGATTAACCTAGGCGGCATACGACTCGAAATCGGAGTCGTCAGGTTCGGGACCCATGTCCAACTCGATGCCTTCCGACTTTGTCGGCGTGGCCTTTGTGGCAGCCGGACTCACATTTTGTACCTCTTCCTTGGGCGTCTTGCTGGCTGCTGGCTTGGAGTACGATGATTCGGCACCTTTCGATTTGACAGGAGTTGTGACTTTTGCTGAGACAGCTTTCGAACTGTTTTCCTCTACAGGTTTTGAGCTCAAACCAGCCACAGGCTTTGAGATCTTCTTCCCGTCATCAGCCAGTCGGAAGAAGCTGACCATCTTCTCGAGCTCCGCCGACTGCGCCGCGAGTTGATCTGAGGTTGATGCGGCGTCCTCGGAGGCCTTGGCGTTTTGCTGGATTACCTGGTCCAGGTTGCGGATCGCGTCGTTGATCTGCTCAGCGCCAACGTTCTGTTCCCGAGTCGCTGCCGAGATCTCTTGGACCAAATCTGCCGTGCGCTCGATGTTTGGCACGAGTTCCTCAAGCATGCGCCCAGCTTCGCCCGAGACGTCGACAGTGCGTGAGGAGAGTTCGCCAATTTCCTGCGCTGCCTGCTGGCTGCGTTCCGCGAGCTTGCGGACTTCTGAGGCCACTACAGCGAAACCCTTGCCGTGCTCTCCGGCGCGTGCGGCCTCTACTGCTGCGTTCAGCGCCAAAAGGTCGGTTTGGCGCGCAATTTCCTGTACGATGGTGATCTTCTCGGCGATCGTCTTCATTGCTTCGACCGCTTCGCCTACCGTCTCTCCCGAACGCCGAGCTTCCCCAGCAGCCTGGTTCGCAATCTTTTCGGTCTGTTCGGCGTTGTCCGCCGACTGCCGAATATTGGCCGTCATCTCTTCAACCGCCGCCGCTGCTTGTTGAGCAGCGCTTGCCTGCGTCTCAGCACCTTTAGAGATGCCCTCAGCTGCCTTGCTGAGCGACACTGCCCCTGTCGCAACCGCTGTCGAGTTGGTCTTGGCAGCGCTCAGCACATCGCTAAGTTTCCGGAACATTCCGTTCAGGGTCAGGGCCAGACCGTCATGCTCATCTCTGGGCTTGATTGATACTGACAAGTCACCGTTTGCTACGCTCTCGGCGGACTTTCTGCTGTTAGTGATCGTTTCACTGAGCAGGTCCAAGGCACGCATTGCCTCGCCGATGACGTCGTCGCGATCTAGATGGTCACGGGAGATATCCTGGCCTCTGACTACGCGCTCTGCAGCTGTGCCAAGCGCGCGCATCGGCTGGAAGAGGATCTGTCCGAGCAAGAAATAAGCAAGCACAGTAGCAAGCAGAATAACTGGAACAATTATTCTGATCTCAAACATTATTTCACTGATGACTGTGCTTGAAATTTCATCTTCTGACCAATCAAGAACGAGTGAGCCAATTGTTGAGTTGTCTTTTGCAATGATAGGCACTGCATGGAGCATCTTATCGCTGTCGAATTCAGACGCCTGGCCGCCAAGGATTGCGACTGCAGCGGCTCTGGGTTCTGCGAGATTGGCGTCTTGTGGATACGACAGGACTACTTTGCCGTCCTTGTCAAATGCAACGACTGACGACAGCTCGCCTTCCGCTTGGGAATAGATCCGCGAGAACGTTCCCGCTAGGCGATCCATCTCGTTGAGTCGCATTGGTTCGGCCGACTTTTCGGCCAGAAGCCCGTTCACAGAAATCGATTCGCGCTCAACGAATAGTTGGGCTTCATGGTACATCGTGTACGCACTGAACGCGACCACGACTGATGTCGTCGCGAGGATCGCAGCGGCCAGGAAGGCCGTTATGCGCGTTTGCAACGAAAACTTGGACTTCTTGATTGTGATCTCGGTCATGGTGTTCCTTGACGAAGCTGTGGTCGCGAGCACTGCGCTCATCGATTGCGCGACTTATCTGAGGTTTGCGCATACTGTGGCAGCGCCCGCACGGGTCCGCGCGACATCAAAAACTGAGACCTGTCCCGGTGTCTTGACGGACTGAGCGGACCCGCCAACTTCGATTTCACAGCTTTGGACGGAGCTGTGTCCGAACGTAGCGGTTCCCGAAGCGATCGATCTCATCTTTTGAGCTCCACGGTAGCCTAGTGGTCGCGCGTGATAGTTCTGCGCCGAGGCGTAACGTAGGACTGTAGGCTTAAGGGATTGTTTGCGTGGAACGATCGATTGCGATGAATTCGATACGATCTGAACATACCTGCGATCGCGTCACGCAGCCGTATCGGTCCGTTCGTTGTTCGCCCCACGGGCATGGCGATCGCGCGCGTCGCGGAGCCCTTCGCCAGAGCCGTGCTCCTCAATCAACCGCATCGTATTGGTCTCGATCCGGTCTTCGATCTCGGCCATAAACGTCTCGAATGGGAGACCGGGCGGGATCGGCTCCAAAAACTCGATGGCGCCGATAGTCCCGGGGTTCTTGCGCCAATCGCGCCGTGGCCAGATGACACCAAGTGAAACGGCAACGGGCACCGCCTCGACCTCCATTGCGCCGTACATGTGCCCAACGCCGGAGCGGTAACGCTCCTTCGCGCCAAGCTTCATTAGCTCGCCCTCGGGGTAGATGACCATCGTGCGTCCCTGGGCGCGGATCCGCTTGGCGCCGTCGATGACCTGTTGCGTTCGGCCCTGAGGCCCATTGTCAACTTTGATCAGGACGACATCGAGGCCACGCAGAATACGACCGAAGAACGGCAGCCTGGTCAACTCCTCCATCGCGACGGCGCTGATATCCCAGCAGAGGGCGCCGAGCATCACGATATCCAGCTCGGACTGATGCTTCGAGACGATTAGCTGCGGAGTTCCCGGTTTTAGGTGCTCTTTCCCACGGACTTCCACTCGGGCGCCCAGGATTACCCGCAGCATGACCAGGATCGTCACACCCCAGTAGCGCAAAACCACCCACATCGCCGTTCGCGAGCCGCTGAAGCTGACCAGCCATACCATCATCGCGCACAGGAACGAGTGCGCGTAGAACAGCAAATTGAAGATGGTCGATCGGATCATGCGGTCGCGGCCTCCCCTTGGTGCTACTTGCGGCACCCATTGCGAGCGACTTACGCATGGGCGCCGGATGACGCAAGGACAGCTCGGGCCGTGTCGCTGTCGCGGTCCATCTGTGCGATCAGGGTGGGTGCGTCCACATAGGCAACCTCATCGCGGAGGAAGGCCACGAGAGACACCGAGATCTCGGTGCCGTAGAGGTCGCCCGCGAAGTCGAACAGGTGGACCTCGAAGTTCGGGGCATTGATGCCGAAGGTTGGGCGTTCGCCAAGCGAGGCGACCCCGGCATGGCGGCCCTTGTGCGGCCCATCGAGCACGTCGACCCATGTCGCATAGACGCCGTAGCGGGGGACCAGTTGCTCCCCATACGCGAGGTTGGCGGTCGGATACCCGAGATCGCGGCCCCGCTGGTCGCCTTTGACCACCGCGCCCGACACCGTGTGCCAGCGTCCCAAGGCGCGGGCGGCATCCTCGCAGCGCCCCTCCTCGACCATCACGCGCACCGCGGTCGAGGCAAACTCGCCGGCCTCGTCCCCGACCAGCTGGTGGATCGTGATGCCCATCCCGAGCTCGGCGCCCATCTGCCGCAGTAGAACGGCATCGCCTGTGCGGGCCTTGCCGAACCGGAAGTCCGCGCCGACGACGAGATGGTTGAGCCCCAGGCCTTCGTACAGGACCTCACGCACGAACACCTCGGCCGCCATGCCCGCCATCGCGCGGTCGAACGGCAGGTTGACCAGCAGATCGACGCCATGCGCGGCGACGAGGCGGGCCTTCTCGGCGGGGGTCGTGAGGCGAAAGGGTGGGGCATCGGGCTGGAAGAGACGCCTCGGGTGCGGCTCGAAACTGACCACTGCCACAGGGTCACCGGCATTCTCAGCCGTCGAGATCAGCGCCTGGTGGCCCCGATGCACGCCGTCGAAATTGCCAATGGCGGCACTTGCACCGCGCAACGCAGCCGGCACCCCACGATAGTCGTCGATGATCTGCATGACCCGGCGTCATTCCCCGCCGGGCGCGGGAACGCTCTCGGCTCAGTCGAACTTCTTGGAAGGCGCGAGCACCATCGCCTCGCCCTTGAGCACGACCATATCGCCGACACGGCATGCGCAATCAAGGGTCACCCGGCGCTTGCCGTAGTCGATCGCGGAAACCGTGACTTCTGCGCGAACTGTATCGCCGGGCTTGACGGGGGCCATGAACTTGAGCGACTGGCCCAGATAAATGCTGCCGTGGCCGGGTAATTGCTCGCCTATCACCGCCGAGATCAGGCTGGCGGTAAGCATCCCGTGCGCGATGCGGCCGCCGAAAATCGTCTGATGCGCATACTCTTCGTCGAGATGGACCGGGTTGTGGTCGGTCGAAATCTCGGCGAACGCACGGATATCGTAGTCCTGGATCGTCTTCTCCACGTGGCGCGACAGGCCTACTTCGAGGTCTTCGATACAGATCGTGCCCCGTTCGATGCCCATTTGGTTGTCCAGCATATCGCTCGCCCTTTTGCTGCGCCGCACTCTGCGTAACCGAATCGCAATGCGCGCGCAATAAAATTACGCAAGATAATTTCGATATGATTGATCTTGTTGCGCGATTGTTTCACGCGGTTCGGTGAGGGCTGAACCCTCAGCGCAAACGTCCGATGGCATAGGCGGGGGCGAGCCCTTCTGCCGCCAGGAAGCGAGCCAGCGGCTCCTGTTCGGGTCGTTCGACGTCCGGGCCGAACTCCGCGGCGGCGAGGCCCCCCGTGACGAAGAGCGTGTCGAGCCCCGCGCGGATGCCGCCGGTCACGTCCGTGTGGATACCGTCGCCGATGGCCAGCACCCTTGTCTCAGGAATCGTCCGTCCCATCTCGGCCAGAACCTCGTGGCAGCGATCATAGACCGGCCGGTGCGGCTTGCCGTACCAGATCACCTCTCCGCCCGCTTCCTCGTGGAGCTTCGCGATAGCCCCTGCGCACCATAGGCGTTGCTCGCCGCGATCCACTATCAAGTCGGGATTGGCACAGAGGACGGGTAGCCCACGGGCTACCCATTGCGCCACTTCGGTCTTGTAATCCTCGGGGGTCTCGGTCGTGTCGTCCCTCAGGCCGGTCAGCAGGATGGCTGTCGCCGCGTCGAGTTCTGCCGGCGCAAGGGCGACATCACCCAGCATGTGAAAGTCCCGATCCGGTCCGACATAGTGAAAGCGGTCGCCGAACCGTCCAGAGGTCAGTGCGGATTGGCACGCGGCCCCCGACGAGACGATGGCGTCATAGCTGTCTTCGGGGGCGCCCATGCCGTCCAGCATCTTCTTGACAGACGCTGCCGGACGAGGCGCGTTCGTGAGCAGGATCACAACGCCGCCGCCCGCCCTGAAATTCTGCAGAGCAGAGACAGCAGCGGGGAACGGCGAGAGACCATTGTGGTAGCACCCCCACACGTCACAGAACACCGCATCGTAGCGGTCCGCAACCTCGGCGAGGCTGTCTATGATCTGGCACGGCATGAATGATATCTCCGGACTTGGCGGCGCAGCCGTAGCCAGCGGGACCACCGGCGTCAACCAACCTCTGCACCGCTTAGCGCCAGAGCGTGCGAACCCTGAGGAAAAGGCGATAGAGGCGCTCTCCGACAAACGCACCAATTGTGTGATCCGTCGCCATTCCCAACCAGCGCAGGGGGCGAAGGGCACGCCAGAGCGCAATGAACCCGGGCCCGCCGGACACGACGGCGCCATCGCGGCGAACAATCGTAAACCGTTTCAGGAGCGTATCTCGGCTCATCCCATCGGGTAGGTCCGTTGGTAGTGGCGCCTCGGGCGCAATGTTCACCCAGTCGATATCGTCCGCGCCGCGCATCGCCTGATACCAGCCGATCTCGCGCCGGCAAACAGGACAACCGCCGTCGTAGAACACTCGGCTTGCGGCACGATCATCGATCGGAAAGGTCTGGACTGCATCACTCATGCGCTACATGTGGCCCCGAATTCGTGCGGGAGGAGTGCGACGTGATGACCGTGAGAGAAGTGGTGCATGTCCCGCCTGCTGCGCGATGGCTCGGTGCTGCCGGGCTCCTACCGTTCGTTGGGCTCACCATGGCACTGTGGATCGGCGGCGGCGATACGCGGGAGCTCTCGACGACAATGATGGAGGGGTACGGCGTCGCCATTCTCGCTTTCATGGGAGGCTGCCGATGGGGGTTTGCCGCGGCTGGCCTTGGGCAGGGACCGACCTTCTGGCCACTGGCAATCTCGGTTCTGCCGGCGCTCTTCGCCTGGGCAATGCTGCTGTTTCCGCCTCATCTCAGTCTGAGCGGCCTTGCGGTCGGGTTCATCGGTTTGCTGCTGGCAGATGTTCTCCTCACCCGACACGGCGGTGCGCCCTTCTGGTGGTCACGGTTGCGTCTGCCGCTGAGCCTCGGTGCAGCGACGTGCCTTTCGATCGGGGCCATCCGTCTGATTTGAACAGCGGGGAAAGCATCTTGGCGTGCCGCATCATCTCGGGTCGATTGTCAGTTCCAGATGGTTCCGGCCCCCGAGGCGCCGATAGCTGACCTCGCGCGGGAGCGCCCGGATCAGATCAATACCCTTCCCGCCGATTTCGGATCTGCCGCTGACGATGAAAGATGTCGGGTCAAACGGTTCTCCTGGGTCTGACAGTTTCAGCCGGACCGACCCGGCTGCTGCATCGAAAGCCATCTCGAAGAGATCAAATGGCCCGACTGAAGGGTCATGGCGGAGCAGATTGCTCACAAGTTCGTCGACGATCACGGCGCTGCGGCTTGCAGCACTTTCGTCGACATCAAGCGCCATCAGCCCAGCCGCCAGAAACTCCAGCGCTTCGGCCAAGCCTTGCTTCGTCACAGGGAACTGTCCCCGCATCGGTTGATTCCACCACGCAACGACGGTCGATGTCTCGGGACCGTAAGAAGACTGGAGTCTCCAAACTCGCCCGTGCAATGTCAATTCCGGCGATCTGGGGTCCCAACACAACAGAGACTGTACTTCCCTACCTGTCCTGCGATACTCCGCGCCGGGGCGTCTGATAAGGGTGTCGTCAATGTACAGTTTTCTTGCCGTTATGGGGTGTGTGGCGGTTCTTGCCGGGCTTCCGGCCATGGCTGCAGACCGGATTGGTCATGTGAAGATCACATCGGGTGACGTTCAGATTGCCCGTGATGGCGCAATGTTCGCTGCCGAAGCCGGTGCGGAGCTCTTCGAAAAGGATGTGATCACCACGGGCGACAATAGCGCGGTTGGCATGACCTTCTCGGACAATTCGCGAATGAGTTTGGGACCGAACAGCGAGCTGACGCTCGAGGCATACTCGTATGAGGAAGCCGGACAGCGCCCGAGCTTTGATGCCCGGCTGAGCGCGGGCAGCCTAACTGCGGCGTCTGGAGAGATCGCCAAGACCCGCCCGCTTGCGATGCGAGTCTTGATGCCGACCACCGTGCTGGGGGTCAAGGGCACGGAGTTCGTGGTGAGGGTCAGCAGCGAGGAATGAGCATGTGGCGGGCAGCTTGGGTAGGGATAGTGTCGGTCGCGCTTCTTGCGGGATGTGCCCGTGGTCCTCTCAGCCTGCCCGCCTCTTTCGACGGTGTGAAATGGGACGTGGACCGCGTGGATGCCCTTCCACGAAACGCCGACCCCTACTTCGCCGAACTTCAGGAGCGGTCGATCGAGCTGGCCCGGGCCGAGCTTACTGAGTTCGACTGGGTCGACACGGCCCATTTCGTGGCTTTGGCCTATGCGGCGCAACGGGGCGAGCTAGTACCCCCTGTCGATCCTGCTGACCGGCAGCTTTCCCAACCCGAGGTCCAACTCTTCACCATTCCTTTCGTCGAGCTGACGGGCTTTGTCAAAAGTGTGGGCGGGCGCTTGCGTGCGGGACCTCAGATTGCCGGCGCACAGGCGTACTTCGAATGTTGGGTCCAGGAGGCTGAAGAAGGTCACCAGGGCGAGGACGTCGACCTTTGCAAGGATAGATTCGAGGAATTGATGCAGATCGTCCGTGTTCTGGCTCCGTTGCCGGGCGACCTTGCGGTTGTGCTGTCCGATGGCGGTGGCGTCCAGATCGACGGTGGCGGGAACACGACGACATTGGATAAGCCGTTCGCGGCGGGGTCAACCGCGATCAATGGCGGCGACGTGCCAGTCACGGAAGCCGAGATTCGCGAGGCTTTTGCCGCCTCGCTTGAAGCCAGCCCGGAGCCGCCAAAGCTGTTTCGCGTTGGCTTCGGGTTCAATGATTATGACCTCGATGATGACGATCGTGAACTTGTGTCGGATGCCGTGACCGAAGCGCTTTCGCGCGACCATGCCGAGATCATCATAACCGGCCACGCCGATGCGCTGGGCAGCCGGCGCCAGAACCTGTTGCTGTCGCAAGTCCGCGCCGACGCCGTTCGTCGCGAGGTCCTCTACGTCATCGCGGACCGCGGTGTGCCCGATGGCAAGATCACCGTGCCGCGCGCCCGGGCCCGAGCCGATCGCGACCTATTGGTGGATAGCCCAAGTCAGGCAGCCGAGAACCGGCGGGTCGAGCTTCTGGTGCGCTAGAGGCCCAACGACCGCCGCAGCGCTGCGCGATCCAGCCGGCGTTCGAACTGACGTTTCACGTCGATCCAGCGATATCGCATCGATCCTGTGACGATAGATCGATCGCTGTTCTTGAAGGCCTCGTCGACCGGTGCGTTGTCGATGACCGCCTGGGCGCTGAACGCAAACGAGGTCCCCAGATCCGGTACGCCGCCGGGACCCACGCGCAAGACGCGCTTGCCGACCACCAGAGCAAGCCCTTCAGGCACCTCACCTGCTTCTGCAGCAACCACAGCGGCTGCTATCAGGCGTGCTCCGGCAGCAGCGAGACGATCCTCTGCTGGCTGCTCGTTCTGGAGGGTGTGCACAAGCGCATACACCGTCAGATCCTCGAGACTGGCGAAGAACACCGCGCGCTGTGCACGCTCGATGACAGGTACGAATGCCTCGTCCTCGAAGAGAGCGGTCGCCCGAGTGCCCATCCGAGCGCGTAGGTAGCCAAATAGTCCAGTCTGAGCGATCTTCGCGGCGCGTGTGCCAAGGAATCGCGCTAGCTCGGCTTCATCGCGAATCGGGGACACCACGAACTGCTCGGCCAGAACCGACCGCAGCCGGCGCCAGATCGCCCACGTCCTTGCCCCGGCACCTTGGTCCAAGTTTGCCCTTCCCATCGCCCCCGCCTTTGGGCCACATTGCCCCGCGGCCGATGCTGGGGCTTGGCACGCGCAGCGAAACCTAGAGGGGGGCAGGATGCTCGGCAATACGCCCGAAGAACACGCACTTCACCGCTATCGGTCGAGGAACCTGACGCTCGGCGTTCTCTTTGTCTGGGGTATCGCAGCGCTGATTATCCCGTTCTTCGCTGAGTCCTTGAATTCGTTGAATTTTCTGGGCTTTCCGCTCGGTTACTTCATGACGGTTCAGGGATCACTCCTGATCTTCGTCTTGTTGATCTTCCTCCAGAACTGGCGGCAGGAAGAGATCGACAACGACTATCATCAAGACGATTGAGGCCGCGCCATGAAGGACGATTTCATCGAGAAGCTACCGAAGATCTACGGTGTCTACACCGGCGGCTTCGTGGTCTTCATCGCGCTGATGGCGCTGCTCGAGTACCTCGGGGTGAACGCTCAGGCGATCGGGATCCTGTTCGTGATCTTCACAGTCGCGGTCTACGCTGCCATCGGTGTAATCAGCCGGACCAAGAAGGTGGATGCCTACTACGTGGCCGGCCGAGAAGTGCCGCCCGTCTTCAACGGGATGGCCACCGCCGCGGACTGGATGTCTGGCGCAATCTTCATTGGTCTTGCTGGCGGGCTCTACTTCGGGGGGTTTGCGCACCTCGGCTTTCTGATCGGCTGGATGGGCGGCTATGTCCTCGTCAACGCTCTAATGGCGCCCTATCTGCGCAAGTTCGGGTGTTACACGCTGCCTGACTTCGTGGGCGTGCGCTACACGGGTGATTTTACCCGGTTCCTCGCGGCGGCGATCCTGGCGGTTGTGTCCTTCACCTACCTGACGGCCCAGATCTCGGCTACGGGCGCCATCGCGTCGCGGATGTTCCAGATCCCGTTCGAGCTGGCGGTCTGGTTCGGGCTTGTGGGGATCCTCTTTTGCTCCGTGCTTGGTGGGATGCGGGCCGTTACATGGACCCAGGTTGCCCAGTACCTGGTGCTGATCGTTGCCTATCTGCTTCCCGTGATATGGATCTCGCAGTCCATGGGCTATGGCTTGCTGCCACATCTGAGCTTCGGCGAGGCCGTCCAACGGGTGGCCGAGCTTGAAGGAACCCTGGGGCTGGCGGGCGAGCGCACCGTGACCGAGGATGGTCTGGAAGCGCTGGCGCTGGCGCAGAACGATCCGGGCGCGGCGGGCTCGATGGCATCCTGGCAGTTCCTGACGCTGGCCATCTGCATGATGGCTGGGACAGCGTCCATGCCTCACCTTTTGATGCGCTACTTCACGACCCCCAACGTCAAGGCGGCGCGCCAATCGGTCGGGTGGTCGGCGCTCTTCATTCTGGTTCTATTTGTCTCGGCCCCGGTTCTGGCAACGCTGGCCAAGCTGCAGCTCTTGGACCCCGAGGCGGCGACCGCTGTCGTTGGCAAATCCATCGACGATGTCCTGTCGTTGGGCTGGGTACAGACCTGGTCGGAGTTCAACTTCCTCAGAGTCGAGGACCTGAACGGCGACGGCCTCGTCCAGGCGGCCGAGTTTTTCATGCACCCGGACATGGTTGTGCTCGCAGCGCCCGAGGTTGCAGGGCTACCCTATGTCGTAGCTGGCCTGATCGCGGCCGGAGGGCTGGCGGCGGCGCTGTCAACCGCCGATGCGCTACTGCTTTCGATCGCGAATTCCGCCAGCCACGATGTCTACTACAAGATGACGAACCCGAAGGCGGATGCCCGGGCGCGTCTTTGGGTAGCCCGGGTTGCTCTGGTCGTGATCGGTGTCGTGGCAGCGCTCTTCGCGAAACTCCAGGTCGGCACGGCGCTGGAGTTTGTGGCCTGGGCGTTCTGCTTTGCCTGCTCGGGGCTTTTCGTGCCCCTGCTGCTGGGCATCTGGTGGAAGCGGGCCAACCAGCAGGGTGCGGTCGCGGGAATGCTCCTCGGCTTCGCAGCAGGGGCGCTCTATCTATACATGGTCTACGATCCGCCGGGTGAGGCCGTCGCCCTGATGGAGCCCTGGTGGGGGATCGATTCCCTGCGGTTTGGGATCGTCGGGATGACAGTCAGCTTTGTTGGCATGGTAGTGATCAGCCTCATGACAGCCCCGCCGGACGAGGAGATCCAGCGGATGGTTGACGAAACACGCCTTCCCGCTGGCAGGGCGATCCTGGACAGGGTGGAGTAACCCCCGGGGGACGGAGGCCAGCCGTGCCGGTCTGGGTGCTGGCGCTGGACTACGTGCTGGGCGCCGTCATGTGGACGTTGGTCGCTAGGGCCGCGCTGAGGATCGTTCTGCCCGAGCATTCGACTTGGGGTTTTCTGCGGATCGTCGTGCGGCTGACAGATCCTCTGGTGCATCTGTTCAAGCCCGTCACGCCTGGGTTTCTGGTGTCCGCGATGGTGCCGCTCTATGTGGCATGGTTCTTCTTCATGCTGCGATTCTACGTGCTCCCCCCGCTTCTGGGTTTCGGGGTCATGGGCACGCTGTCGTTTCCCTTGGAGAGCGACATCGCAAACCTCATCGCGATGATGTTGAACTGACCAGGTGTTCCGAGCCTCGCTCACCTGCGCTGACGCGCGGGCAAGCTCCCTCGTCCGGGCCCACCCCCGCCCCCACCGCCCGCCCCGGCCCCGGGGGGGCCCCAGGGGGGCGGGGGGGGGGGGGGGGGGG
>JBCCDA010000059.1:0-27084 GCA_039033215.1 Pseudomonadota bacterium
ACCTCGATACTGAAGGGCCTGCCGACGTTCTCCTTCGATGCTCCCCAGGGTACCGTCCGGATCGACGCGCGAACCAATCACACGCATCTTTGGCCGCGTGTAGCGCGCGTGGCCTCGAATGGGGCGTTCGAAATCATCGAAGAGGTTCAGGCGCCAGTGGCCCCCGACCCGTACATGATCGAACCGGACCGCGACGATTGGCGCGACGGGGCGGCCGTGCTTTAGGGTCCGGGGCGAGGACATGGCAAAGATCCAACTGCGCGATCTTAGGGAACTGTCGGTTGTGGTTGTCCACCCGCCCGACCGGGACGGCGCGCTGGTACTGGACCAGTTGCGGCGCATCGGATGCCGCACCGAGGCCGCCTGGCCCCCACCCCGCGCCCTGCCAGCACATGTCGATGTGATTTTTGCAGGCATTTCGCAAGACCACCAGAAAGCGCTGGCACGCATGCTCAAGCGCAGTGACGCTCCTGGTCCTGCCGTCATCGCCCTGGTCGACTTTGAGAATCCGGCAACCTTGCAGTTGGTTCTGGATATTGAGGCGGTTGCGGTCGTGTCCAAGCCCGTACGTCCCTTTGGCATCCTGACAAACCTGGTTGTCGCGCGGAATGCCTGGCTGGAACAGCATGCGCTCAACGACCGGATCGGCAAGCTCGAAGCTCGGCTTTCAGGCCAGAAACGCATCGCCAAGGCGAAGTCTATCCTAATGGAAACACAGGGTATTTCCGAAAAGGATGCCTACCGCACGATCCGTTCGCAGGCCATGACCAAGCGCGTGCCAATCGAGGACATGGCCGTCGCTATCATCAACGCCAATGAACTCTTGTCAACGCGCCCCGATGACGTATAGTGCACTGCAGCACGGGCCAAAGATGCCCCGTGCCTAGGCAAGGAAAGCCCGCTGTCAGAGCTTGAAGCTCTGGGCGGGCTTTGTCGTTTCTAGGCTTGTCCGGCGTTGCAATGCGGCGCTGGGACAGTCTTCATACGTCCTGCCGTCTGGGCAATGCAGCCCATTGCGTCGCTGTCGCGGCCTGACCTTCGCAACGCTTCGAAGCCAGGTTCGGGCACTGCTCCAGAAGCTCATCCCGCTCAGGCAAGCAGCCACAACTCGCCTCGTCTGAGTGATGTCCTTTCAACGAACCTGAGGCCGGCCAACCGGTCCCGTATCCCAAGACACGGAGAACACACATGACCATAGACCGCCGTAAGTTCCTCGGCCAATCCACCGCACTTGGCGCCGCCGCTGCACTGGGCCCATCACTGTACACAACGTCCTCGCAAGCTGCGGATGAAATCGAAGTTGGCGTCCTGTTTTCGCTGACGGGTGGCTTGTCCATTGTCGAGAAATCGCTGGCTGATGCGACGCTTATGGCGATCGAAGAGGTCAACGCCTCTGGTGGCGTCATGGGCAAGATGATCAAGCCTGTGCTCGAGGACGGCGCCTCTGATCCCAAGACGTACAACGAAAAGGCTTCGAAACTGGTTATCCGGGACCGGGTGCCAACCGTGTTCGGATCCTATACCTCGGCAAGCCGTAAGGCAGTGCTGCCGGTTTTCGAGAAGCGCAAGAACCTGTATTTCTATCCGACGTACTACGAAGGTTTCGAGTGTTCGAAGAACGTCGTCTACACAGGCGCCGTGCCGAACCAGCAGCTTTCGAACTTCATCCCCTGGATCATGAAAAACCTGGGCAAGAAGAAGTTCTTCATCGTCGGCTCCAACTACATCTACCCTCGCGAAATGGCCAAGGTCTGCAAGATCCTGATCGAGCAAGGCGGTGGCGAATGGGTGGCGGACGAGTATCTTGAGCTGGGCCACTCGGAGTGGGGGGCCATGGTCTCGAAGATCAAGGACTCAGGCGCCGATGTAGTGCTGTCAAACGTTGTCGGTTCGTCAGTCGTGGCGTTCTACCGTGAGTTCAAGAACCAGGGGCTGACCCACGACAAGTTGCCGATCTGCGCGACGGTGACGTCGGAGATCGAGATCGCCGCCATGGGTGCCGAATTCGCCGAGGGCAGTTTCACCTCGTTCCCCTACTTCCAGGCGATCGACACGGACGCGAACAACTCGTTCATCGAACGCTACCGCAAGTTCGTGAACGACCCGTCTGCGGTGACGCACCATGCATTGGAGTCCAGTTACTTTCAGGTCTTCCTGTGGAAGCAGGCGCTGGAGAAAGCTGGCGAGGCCGCCCCGGCCGCGATCATGGAGGGCGTGAAGGGCCAGGTCTTCGACGCGCCCAACGGGAAGGTCACCATCGACCCGGCAAACCTGCACGCCTATTTGACCCCGCGCATCGCCCAGTGGGGTGCTGACGGGCAGGGCACAATCGTCGATGAGTATCCCGACCCGATCCAGCCGCTGCCCTATGTGGCGTATGGCGAGACGGGCGACAATCTGTTTTGCACCGAAGCAGGTCTGGACACGAGCAAGCTGTAAGCGTCGTGCGCCCGGGCAACCGGGCGCATCCCGCTGCCGGAGGCCGGAGCATCATGTCCGAGATCCTGTTCATCGGTCTGTCGCTGTCGTCGATTCTGTTGCTGATCGCGCTTGGCCTGTCGATCACCTACGGAGCGATGGGCGTGATCAACATGGCCCACGGCGAGCTGGTGATGATCGGCGCCTACACCGCCGTGATGGCCGGTATCTATCTGAACATGAACCTCTTTTTCGCTCTGCCATTGGCGTTCTTTACCGCTGGTGCAGTGGGAATACTGATCGAACGGCTGGTCATCCGCAGGCTTTATGGACGGATCATCGACACGCTGCTGGCGACCTGGGGGGTCGCAATCCTGCTGCAACAGGCAATTCGGCTGGAGTTTGGGCTGGCGTTCTTTGACATCCACATCGATGGGCTGGGGCCGGGGCTGCAGAACATGGCTGTGCCCGGGTTCCTGACCCAACCGTTCGACATGGGCGGGGTGACGATCCAACCTTATCGGACGTTCATCATCTTCCTGACGCTCATGCTCACCGTGCTGACGTGGTTCCTCATGTACCGCACGCGGATCGGAATGCAGGTGCGCGCCATCACCCGTAACCCGCAGATGGCTGCTGCTTGCGGCATCGACGTGCGGCGCGTGTCGATGCTCACCTTTGCTTATGGCTCGGGGCTGGCGGGTGTCGCCGGCGTGCTGCTCGCCGGGTTCAAGACGGTTCAGCCCGACATGGGCACCGGCGTCGTAGTCGACGGCTTCCTGGTGGTGGTCGTTGGCGGCGTCGGCAGTCTGTTCGGAACGCTCGCGGCCGCCGGACTGCTCGGACAGATCAACGGTGTCATCGCAGTGCTGACCAACGACATCCTGGCCCGCGCCGTTGTGTTTGGCGTGGTGATCCTGCTGATCCTTTGGCGGCCCAATGGCCTGTTCTCTTTCCGGTCGAGGTAGCCAATGAACCTCACGATCCGTGGTACCTCGGAAATCTTCGCCTACGCCGCGTTCATTGCGGCGGTGTTGTGCCTGCCGCTGCTGACAGATGACGTCTTCTGGCTCAACCGCATTGCGAAGTTCCTGGTCTATGGGATGCTGGGCGTCGCAATTGCGCTGTCCTGGGGATACGCGGGCGTTTTGAACCTGGGCCAAGGGCTGTTCTTTGGTCTGGGCGCCTACATGGCCGCGATGTCGCTGAAGCTGCAGAGCGCGACCAGCCTCCAGCAGGGCTCGGACAAACCGGTACCCGACTTCATGTTGTGGAACGCAGAACCCGGTGCGCCGACCGAATTGTGTTGCATCACATCGGGCTCTTTCCTGTGGCTGCCCTTTCAGGCGCAGTGGTTCGGCATGGTCATGGCGTTGGTCGTCCCAGTGATTATCGCACTTGTCGTGGCCTGGCCGATCTTCCGCCTGCGGGTTTCGGGCGTCTATGTGGCCATCATCACGCTGGCCATGGTGCTGCTGGTGCGGCTGCTGATCATCGACGCGCAACCACTGACCAACGGGTTCAACGGGCTGACCGATCTCGGCTGGCTCACAGTGGGCGGGTTCGAATTCGACCCCTACCTGGTCGAAACCTATTACATCGTCGCTGCCTCGCTTGTTCTCGTGCTGCTGGCCGCGCGTTGGCTGGTGGCGACGCGCGCGGGACTGATCCTTCAATCGACCCGTGATGACGCGAACCGCACGCGGTATCTGGGGTACAACGTCGCCGGCTATCAGGTGTTCTTCTTCGCCGTCTCCGCAGGCATAGCCGGGTTCGCGGGGATGCTGTTCGTGATCGCGGCAGAGTTCGCATCGCCCAGTTTCATGGATCTGGCCTTTTCGATCTCGATGGTCGTCTGGGCCGCTGTGGGTGGGCGAGGCTCGCTGCTGGGGGCATGTATCGGTGCGATCCTGATAAATACGATCGAGGCGACCGCCAGTGAAACCGAGATGTTTCAGGAGGCCTGGAAGGCGATCATCGGCCTGGTCTTCGTGCTGGTGGTCCTGTTCATGCCTCGCGGTCTGGCCGGACTGGCACAGGACCTGATTGCCTGGATCACCCCGAAACGCGCGGCAGCCCCGATGGCTGCGCAACGCGAACCGGCGGAGTGATCGGATGAGCAACAAACCTGCACTCATGCTTGACGGCCTTGGCGTCTCATTCGGCGGGTTCAAGGCGGTCGACTGTTTCTCGACCGTCGTTGAACATGGGGAGTTGCGCGTGATCCTGGGCCCGAACGGGGCGGGCAAGACCACGATGATGGACCTTGTGAGTGGCAAGACCGCCTCGACCGAAGGCAAGGTTTTTCTTTACGGCAACGAGATCACCAACCGTCCGGAACACATGATCGCGCGGGCCGGGGTTGGGCGGAAGTTCCAGATTCCAAGCATCTTCCGCGACCTGCGAGTACGCGAAAACCTGGAGGTCGCGGCGGTCGAGGAAACCAGCGTCCTGCGAAACCTGCGTCTTGGCCTCAGCCGCGCGCAGAAGCAACGCATCGACGACGTGATCGGACTGACGCGCCTTGAAGACGTGCTGGACACGCGTGCAGGCGACCTGTCGCACGGACAGATGCAGTGGCTGGAGCTGGGGATGCTGATCGTCCAGAACGCCCGCGTCATCCTACTGGACGAACCGACGGCGGGTATGACGCAGGCCGAGACGCTCAAGACCTCGCAAATCATCAACGCACTCAAGGGCAGTCACACGATCATCGTGGTCGAGCACGACATGGCCTTTGTGCGCGAGATCGCGGAACGAATCACGGTGATGCACATGGGCAAGCTGCTGGCCGAGGGGCCGATGACCAAGATCGAGACTGACCCCGCCGTGCAGGAGGCCTATCTGGGCAGCGGAGGCATCCACTGATGCTGGCGATGGAGGGCGTCAATTCCTACTACGGGCGGTCGCAGGTCATCCACGGGTTAAGCTTTGCGGCGCGAGCAAGAACGATCGTTGCCATCATTGGACGCAATGGGGTGGGTAAGACCACGCTCTTGCGCACGGTTCTGGGTCTGACTGACCGGTCCGAGGGGACGATCACGCTGGACGGCGAGGATATCGCGGACCACGATACCTTTGCCCGCGCCCGAGCGGGGATCGCCTATGTCCCGCAGGGGCGGCACATCATCCCGGACTTCACCATTCGTGACAACATCCTGATGGGTGGGTTCGCGGCCCGATCCGGCAAGCAGAGAATACCAGAAATAGTGCCGGAACTGTTTCCCTACCTGATGGAAAACCTCGACCGGCAGGGCGGTGTGCTCTCTGGCGGGCAGCAACAGCAGCTGGCCATTGCCCGTGCTTTGGCCGCCGAGCCGAAGGTGCTGCTGATGGACGAGCCAACCGAAGGGATCCAGCCCAACATCGTCGAACAGATCGAAAACTCGATATTGCGGCTGAACAGCGAGTTGGGCCTGACGATCCTGCTGGTCGAGCAGAACGTCGGCTTTGCCCGACGTGCGGGTCATGCCTTTGCGATGATGGAGAACGGGCGCGCCGTCGCCGCAGGGCCCATCACCGACCTGAGCGACGATCTGGTAACTCGGCACATGGCGATCTGATGGAGATGTTTACCGGCATACTCGGGTCCTCGGACGATCCCGCGCTGGCAGGTCCGCTGCACCGGTTGGAGCACATTGATGGTGTAGATGAGTTGCGCATCCCCCGGGCCGATCTTGCCCGGCGGCGTCTGCGCGCGGTGACAACCAAGGGTGCAGATATCGCCATTGCTCTCCCGCGCGAGATGCAGTTGTTCGACGGCGCTGTCCTGCGCTGCGGCAGTGACAGCGCCCTGGTCGTCCGGGTTGAGGCCGAGCATTGGTTGCGTGTCCGCCCCGCAGACACCGAGGCCGCGCTGCGCCTGGGCTACCACGCGGGCAATCTGCACTGGCGTGTCCGTTTCGATGGTATCGACTTGCTGGTGGCGCTGGAGGGACCCGAGGAGCGCTACCGCGACCGGCTGGTCGACATGGTTGCCGACGGCACCTGCATCATCTTGCAGGAGGAACCGGCATGACCCGAACGGCCACGCTGCTGCGTCTACTGCAAACCGGGGACAGTGCATTCCCTTCTGGCGCGTTCGCGTTCTCGAACGGGCTGGAGACGCTGGTGGCTGAAGGTGTGGTGCCAGAGCGGATGCAGCTATCCTCCGTGCTGCTGGACCAGATCGCCCCACGATGGATCGATTTCGACCGCTACTTTGTCCGCGCCGCAGTGTTGGTCGAAGATATCGCCGACACCGACCGCGAATGTGATCTGCGGCAGACAGTGCCGGAGCTTTGCGCCGCCTCGCAACGCATGGGCCGGGCGCTGCTTACCAGCCATGCCAGGATTGGTACGGCGGGCGCGGCGGAGTATCTGGGGCGCCCCCGGGCCGAGGCACCCGCGCATGCGCCGGTCGTGCAAGGGCTGGTCGGCCGGGCCCTAGACCTGACGCCAGAGGAAGCCGAGGCCGGAGCGTTTCACGGACTGCTCGCAGGCTTTTCGGCCGCTGCGGTACGGCTGGGGAAGATCGGTGCGATTTCGGCGCAAGAGCTTGTGGCGCAAGCGATCTCGCACCACGCCGTCGCGTTCGAGACGCCACCTGAGACCCCGTCCGCTTTTGCCCCCATCGCCGACATCGCTGCGCAGCGGCGTGACGCCACGGCGGTCAATCTGTTCGCGACATAACAAGAAACGGAGGGAGACATGCTGCTAACCCCCACGGAACTCGAACGCCTGACAATTTTTTCAGCCGCGGAACTGGCGCGAAAGCGGCGGGCGCGTGGGGCGTTGTTGAACTACCCCGAGGCGGTCGCGCTGATTTCGGACGAAATCCTGGAAGGTGCGCGTGACGGGCGATCTGTCGCGGACCTGATCAGCTTTGGATCGACGATCCTCACCGCTGATGACGTGATGCCCGGGGTCGGTGCCCTGATGCCCATGTTGCAAGTCGAGGCGACCTTCCCCGACGGCACCAAGCTGGTCACGGTGCACGACCCCATCCGACCTGGTGCGAACTCGCCCCCACCCGAGATCCCAGGGGAAATCGTGGCCCTGGACGGTGATCTCGAGCTGAACGCAGGCCGCGCCAAGGCCGAGACGACCGTGCTGAACACCGGTGACCGGCCTGTGCAGATCGGTAGCCATTTTCATTTCTTCGAAGTCAACAAGGCGTTGGAGTTCGACCGAGCCGCAGCCTTCGGCATGCGGTTGGACATCCCCGCGGGCACGGCGGTGCGCTTTGAACCTGGCCAGTCGAAAGAGGTGCCGCTGGTCGCCATCGGCGGCAATCGCAAGGTCGGCGGCCTGAACGCCCTGACCAACGGCGAGCTGACCGACACGACCAAAGACGCCGCAATCGCAAAGGCCCGCGCGGCCGGTTACAAGGGAGCCTGAGCCATGGCCACCATGTCCCGCGCCGACTACGCGGCAATGTTCGGCCCCACAACGGGTGACCTGGTGCGCCTGGGCGACACAGGTCTATGGGCGGAAATCGAGCACGACTATGCCGTCTATGGCGAGGAATGCCTCCACGGCGGCGGCAAGACCTTGCGCGACGGAATGGGGCTGGTGGCAGGCGCCACGAGCGCCGAGGACGGCGTGTTGGACATGCTGATCTGCAACGTCGTGGTGATCGACGCAATGTGCGGCATCGTCAAAGGCGACATTGGCATCAGGGATGGCAAGATCGTCGGCATCGGTAAGGCGGGTAACCCTGACATGATGGACGGAGTCGACCCGCGCCTGATCGTGGGCGCTGCCACCACCGTGCGCGATGCCGAGGGGCTGATCGCCACGGCAGGTGCCATCGACGTTCATGTCCACTTCGACAGCGCGCAACTGGTAGATCATGCAATTTCCAGCGGGATCACGACGATGCTGGGCGGCTCGCTGGGGCCGATCACGGTGGGCATCGACTCCGGCGGCGCGTTCAACGTGGGCAAGATGCTGCAAGCCTCGGAACAGTGGCCGATGAACTTCGGATTTCTCGGCCGGGGCAACGCACACAAGCCGGACGCGATGGTCGAGCAGATCGAGGCTGGCTGCCTGGGCCTCAAGATCCACGAGGACTGGGGTGCCATGCCCGCTGCTATCGACTGCTGTCTGTCAGTGGCGGACCAGATGGATTTTCAGGTCCAGCTGCACACCGACACCCTGAACGAAAGCGGGTTCCTTGAAGAAACCCTCGAGGCAATCGGCGGCCGCGCCATCCACATGTACCACACCGAGGGCGCGGGCGGCGGTCATGCCCCGGACATCATCCGGGTGGCGGGGATTGCGAACTGCTTGCCGTCTTCGACCAACCCGACGAACCCCTACACGGTGAACACGTTCGACGAGCACCTCGACATGACGATGGTGTGCCACCACCTGAACCCGGCAATCCCCGAGGACGTGGCCTTCGCCGAGAGCCGCATTCGCGCACAGACGATCGCGGCCGAGGATGTTCTGCACGACATGGGCGCGATCTCGATGCTGGGCTCGGACAGCCAGGGCATGGGTCGCATCAACGAAGTGATCTGCCGGACCTGGCAATTGGCGTCCAAGATGAAGGAACAGCGTGGGCGCCTGCCGGAGGAGCCGACGGCCCGAGGCGACAATGCGCGGATCAAGCGCTACATCGCCAAGTACACGATCAACGCAGCCAGATGCTTTGGCATCGAGCCCCATATCGGCAGCCTGGAAGATGGCAAGATGGCCGATATTGTTCTGTGGCGGCCCGGTTTCTTCGGCATCAAACCGGAACTGGTAGTCAAGGGCGGGTTCATCGCCTGGGGCGCCATGGGCGACAGTGCGGCCAGCCTGATGACCTGCGAGCCACTGATGCTGCGCCCGCAATGGGGTGCGTTCGGGCGGGCGGCGCCGGCGCTATCGGCATGTTTTGTGAACCCTGCCGCAATCGACAGGGGCATCGCGACAACGCTGGATCTGAAGAAAGGGCTCTTGCCTGCCTCAGGCACCCGCGACTTGCGGAAGGGGGACATGCATCTGAACGATGCGTGCCCGGAAATCCGTGTCGACCCGGCCACTTTCGACGTCTTCGTCGACGGAGACCTCGCGACCTGCGACCCGGCCACGGAGCTGCCGCTGGCCCAGCGGTACATGCTGCGATGACCGACGCACGCCCCATCCAAGGCGGCACGCGCCAGTCCGCCGCGCGTGTCGGTATCGGGGGACCGGTCGGTTCCGGCAAGACCGCGCTGATCGAGGCGCTGATCCCTCTGCTGGATGGCGCGGGGGTGAACCTCGCCGTCGTCACCAATGATCTGGTGACACAAGAGGACGCCCGCCGGCTCCGAGCCGGCGGCCTGATTGCACCGGAACGCGTGTCCGCGGTCGAGGCCGGGGCCTGTCCCCACACGGTTATCCGCGAAGACCCCACGTTGAACATCGCCGCCGCCGATGACCTGGAGGCAGCCTTCCCCGGCCTGGATCTCATCTTGATCGAAAGCGGAGGCGACAATCTGGCATCCACGTTTTCGCTAGATCTCGTCGACTGGTGGATGTTCGTGATCGACGTTGCCCAAGGCGACGACATCCCGCGCAAGCGGGGGCCGGGGATCGTGCAGTCTGACCTCTTGGTGATCAACAAACTGGATCTCGCGCCGCATGTCTGGGTTGATGCCGACGCCGTGCTGACCGAAGCCGCAGGCGTGCGCGGGGACCGACCGGTCATCGGGTGTCGCTGCAAGGGGGTCGAGGGCGATGACGGGATCGCGCAAATCGCCCAGCTGATGGGTGAGCAGGTACTGTTCCGCAGCCTCGAGCCCGCACCATGATCCCTCTGCGCGCGGGTCTGACGGGAACTCCGCTCGCGCGCGGCCGTCACGTACGGGCCGCGCTGGAGTTTCGCAGGGGTCCGGCAGGCACCTATCTTGCGCATCAGATCACGCCTCATCCTTTCCACATCACCCGGCCCTTCCACATGTCGGACGATCCGGAGGGGATGGCGACGCTGTATCTTCAATCCTCGTCGGGGGGATTGTATGGCGACGATGAGCTGACGCTCGCCATCGCAGCAGACGCGGGCGCCGTGGCGCAGGTCACAACCCAAGCCTCGACTGTGGTGCACCATGCCCGCGGTGGCCAGACCCGAACGAGGGTTGAGATCTCGGCCTCCGAAGGTGCGTTGATCGAATACCTGCCCGACCCGGCAATCCTGTTTGCAGGCGCGCGGCTGGATACTCGGCTCTCGCTGACCCTGGCCGCAGGCGCGCGCGCGATCCTGTGCGATGCTGCACTTTGCCATGACCCGGACGGCGCAAATGCGCCGTTCGAGCGGCTGACCTCGGAAACCCGAATTGCTGGATCTGACGGGCCGCGTCTGATCGATCGGATCGACGTTGCGGGTGTGGACTGGGCCGCGCGTACCGGTGCCTGGCCCTGTCACGCCACGTTGATTGTCGCGGGCCCCGGCGCTGCCGATGCCGTCACCCCCATTCAACAGGCGTTGGGCCTGCGCCCGGACCTCTGGGCCGGTGTGTCTGCCTTCACCGATCGGGAGATCACGCTTGCCCGGGTCCTCGCCCTGGATGGGGCCGCCCTCACGCGCGCGCTGCACCTCGGCTGGGCGGCTGCCCGAACGGCGCTCACCGGGATCGCACCCCGCCGACGACAGAAATGACAGAGGAGAGACCGATGCCGAACAAACTGACCACGACCGTTTTGTTGACCGCAGCTTTCGCCACTCCGGCGGCGGCGCACTTGGCAGGGGACGAGGGCCACAACGCCGCGCACGGGCTCACCTTGGGTCTGGTTGCCCTTGCCGTGCTGGCCCTTGGCGCTGCCGCATATCGCATCGCCCGTCGCACCCGGCGCTAAGCCCCCAAACCCTCGAAAGGATACGACATGTTCCACGGAGACATTACCAGCAGCAACGACACCGTCGGCGTCGCCGTCGTCAACTACAAGATGCCGCGCCTGCACACCCGCGACGAGGTGTTGGAGAACGCCAAGAAGATCGGCGAGATGATCAAGGGCATGAAGGTCGGTCTCCCGGGCATGGATCTGGTTATCTTCCCGGAGTACTCGACCCACGGGATCATGTACGACGAGAAAGAGATGTACGAGACGGCCTCGGCCTGCCCGGGCGACGAGACCGATATCTTCGCCGAAGCCTGCCGGTCCGCCAATGTCTGGGGCGTGTTCTCGCTGACCGGTGAGCGGCACGAGGACCATCCGAACAAGGCTCCCTACAACACCCTGATCCTGATGAACAACAAGGGCGAAATCGTCCAGAAATACCGAAAGATCATGCCGTGGGTGCCCATCGAAGGCTGGTACCCCGGCAATTGCACCTATGTGTCCGAAGGACCCAAGGGCATGAAGATGAGCCTGATCATCTGCGATGACGGCAACTACCCGGAGATCTGGCGCGACTGTGCCATGAAGGGGGCCGAGCTGATTATCCGCTGTCAGGGGTATATGTACCCCGCCAAGGAACAGCAGGTGATCATGTCGAAGTCCATGGCCTGGGCGAACAACTGCTATGTCGCCGTGGCCAATGCGGCGGGTTTTGACGGGGTCTATTCCTATTTCGGCCACTCTGCCCTGATCGGCTTTGACGGGCGGACGTTGGGCGAGTGCGGCGAAGAGGAGATGGGCATTCAGTATGCACAGATGTCTGTCTCGGCCATTCGCGACGCGCGTCGGAATGGCCAGAGCCAGAACCACCTCTTCAAGCTGTTGCACCGTGGCTATACCGGCATGATCAACTCGGACGAAGGCGACCAAGGCGTGGCCGCCTGCCCGTATGACTTCTACACTAAATGGGCGACCGATCCCGAGGGCACACGCGAGATGGTCGAGGCGTTGACCCGCCCCACGGTCGGGACCGACGAATGCCCGATGGAGGGCATCCCGAACCAGCAGACCGCTGCCCACCGCTGACAGGTCGCACAAACGGGGCTGGCGGGGCGGGGGAGTTGCATCCCCGGCCCGCAAAGGAGGCGTCCATGGACCTCGATCAATACCGCATCGCGGACGAGCCTCGCTATCACAGCACCGGGCGCGAGGTCGCGCAGTTCCGCGCGGCCTATGCCGCCCGTTTGCCGGTAATGCTCAAAGGCCCGACTGGCTGCGGTAAAACACGGTTTATCGAGCATATGGCCTGGGCGCTGGAGCGCCCTCTCGTGACCGTGTCGTGTCACGAAGACATGACGGCGTCGGATCTGGTAGGTCGTTATCTGCTGGATCCCTCCGGCACGGTCTGGGCCGATGGCCCGCTGACCTTGGCGGTGCGCCACGGCGGGATCTGTTATCTGGATGAAATCGTCGAGGCGCGCCAGGATACCACCGTCGTGATCCACGCGCTGACCGATGACCGGCGGATCCTGCCGCTGGAGAAAAAGGGCGAACTGGTCCGCGCCCATCCCGATTTCCAATTGGTCGTGTCCTACAACCCGGGCTACCAATCCGTTCTGAAAGACCTCAAGGAAAGCACCAAGCAGCGGTTTTGTGCGTTGGACTTCGGATATCCCGATCCGGCGATCGAGACCGAGATCGTGGCCGCCGAGGCCCGCATCGACGCCCCTGTGGCGCACAAGTTGGTGCAGATCGCCGCCCGCTCGCGCAATCTGCGGGGGCAGGGGCTGAACGAAGGGGCCTCAACCCGAATGCTGATCCATGCAGGCGCCCTGGTACGCGAAGGCGTGCCGCTGGCCGAGGCCTGCGACCTGGCCCTGATCCTGCCGATTACCGACGACCCGGACATGCGCGACGCCCTGGCCAACGCCGTCGCCGCCTGCGGCTGACCCGGTGAGCGCCTCGCGTGGGTTCATCCGTCTGGCGGGCGATGCGGCCGAGACCGAACCGCAGGAGGTCCGCGACGCCTTTCCCGGCGAGTGGTTGGCTCCCTGGCTGCGCGCTCGGCGCAAGATCGAAGGTGCGGGCTATGGCACGTCACTGGACATTGCCTTTCGCAACGCTGGTCCCCCCGTGGCGCGTTGCGTCGGGGCAGAGCCTGCGGTGGATATGGCTGACTACCTCTCGGCCATCACCATCAAATCCGGCACGCGGGCGGGTGAGTTGTTCTGCATCGCCGCGCCGTTGGTCGCCGCACGGCTGAGCGATGGGCCGAGGTTCCGCTCATGGATGAGCCTGATGCAGCGCTTCGCTGCCATGGCGCCGGAATCCACCCAACCGGTGCTGGAGCGGATCGAGGTCCTGCTGGCAGGTCTGAACCTCTCGGGTTTCGAAGCCTGGCTCTTGGGCGGCGTCCGCCTCGCGGGTCCCGACAAGGACAGGCGTTTGGCCTTTTTCCGCATGGAATCCCCGGATGCCGAACGCCTGTTCGATCGAGAATCCGGTATCACCGGGTTCTTCGATGTCGAAAAGCGGATGCGCGCTTACATGACCGCGCTATGGGGCGTGCGACCGCCGATCCGGCCTGCGCCGCCTGATCGCCATGACGGAGCGCGTCGACGGGCGAGTTTCGGCGATGGCATGATCCGGATGCCCGCGCGGTTTCCTGGCTTTCAGGGGGAGCAGGCGCTGGCACTCTACCGTGCATCGCTTGCCCATATCGGCGCACATATGCGCCATTCAGGTCCACGGTTTCCCATCGGCAAACTAAGACCCATCCAGACCGCTGTCGTGTCGCTGATCGAGGACGCGCGCGTCGAGGCCTTGGCCATGCGCGCGATGCCGGGCCTGGCTCGGCTGTGGATACCCTTTCACATCGCCGAGGCATCGGGCGCCATGACAGCCCCCAGCCTCTTTGCCCGCCTGTCGCGCGCGCTGATCGACCCGGATTTCCAGGACATCGACGGTTGGGTTCGCAAGGGCCGCGACATGTTCCACGCAGCGCGCGATCGCTGGGATGACCCCGCCATCAGCCGATCGATCGGCAACCTGTTGGGCAACGACCTGGGGCAGATGCGGGTGCAGTTCAACGCCAAGACCTATGCGCCACAACCGCCCTACCGTGATGACAATGCCGGGCTTTGGGCTTTTGACGACGACACATCACCCGAAGATGCGGAGGCGGTTGTGGTCGAAAGCGTGCGCCTGCGCGAGCAGCAGACCGACAGCCCTGATCGGCAACGCGAGGGCAATCACGCGCCTCGGACGCAGCGGGCCCGGTCCAGCCCCGCCGAAACCGCGGACGACGGCATGCCTGTCGCGTCCTATCCGGAGTACGATTATCAGGCAGCGCGGGAACGCCCGGATTGGACCACGGTGATCGAGCACCCGGCCCGCCTGGGCGACCCGCGGTTTGCCGCAGATGTTCTGGACCGCCACGCCGGGCTGGCTGCACGCATCGCAGCTCTGGTTCGCGCCGCCCGGGTGGGGCGCCCGCAACGACAGCGCCGTCAGGTTGACGGAGAGACGCTGGATCTGGACGCTTGCATCGACGTGCTGGCCGCGCTGCGGAGCGGGGCGTTGCCCGACCAAAGGGTCTATCAGATCATGGCTCGCCGCACGCGCGATCTGGCGGTGAGTGTATTGCTCGATATCTCGCAATCGAGCGCTGATCCGGCCCCCGGTGGCGTCACGGTGCTGGACCTGGAACGCGACGCAGTGCTGTTGTTGTCCGAGGCGATGCACGGCATGGGCGACCCGTTTTCCATCGCGGCCTTCAACTCGAACGGGCGCGAGGATGTGCGCTATACCCGGCTCAAGGACTTCGACGCTCCCCCGTCGCAGGAGGTCGGCGCGGCACTGGCCGGTCTGGCGCCCGGCTATTCGACCCGTCTCGGCGCGGCACTGCGCCATGCTGCCGTGGACCTGAGCTGCCAGCCAAGTTTCCGGCGGCTGATCCTGCTGGTGACCGATGGCCAGCCGTCGGATATTGACTGCCCGGACCCGGACTATCTGGTCCACGATGCAAAGCGCGCAATACAAGCGATCGGCAGGCAGGGCATGGACGTGTTCGCCATCAGCCTCGGTGGCAGTAACGCAGAGCAACTCACGCGGGTCTTCGGCATCAACGGGTTCGCGCAAGTCACACGTATCAAAACTCTGCCCGAGAAGCTGACTGCGATCTTTTTCCGTTTGGCCAGATGACGCGGCTCTGTTTCGTGCTGTTAGCACTTGGCGCGGTATCCGTGCCCCGCGCCGGCGCATCGGCCACTCGGTCAGTTGGTGCAACCTTGGCGACCTCACAAGGTACTTTTGGCCAGATGAAGGAGGTCTAGCGCTCGGGCCCGGTTGCAGTGGGTTGGCGTGACCTCAGATCGCCCCGCGCACAGCTTCGCGTACCGCGCGCGCGACATGGCTCAGCCCGGGCTGTACGTCCGTCTGGCCGTAGAGTGACTGGTCAAGTGCTGCGAGCGCCTCGGGGACCGCAGCCCCCGCGCGCGCACAGAGCGCATGACCGGCGTGGCGCACCGCGCCTGCATCGCGCCGCCGGACCGCCCGGCGCAGGGCGAGGCGGGCCGGATCCGGGTGCCACCGTTTAGGCCAATGCCACGTGCCGCCATGCCAAAGCCCGATGATGATGCCTGCAAGCCCTAAAAGCAGGCCCCCGCCAGCTGTCGCGGGCACCGCCCAGCCGGGGATGGTTTGGGTCTCCGTCACACCGGTCTCAGGCGCCACCGGGGGCAGGTCTGGGCTTGCGCCCTCCGCCAGCACGGTCTCGGGGCCACCGGCGTGCGCAATGCGCTGGGCGGCGAAGACGACTTCCTCACGGTCGCGCATGCCTGTGTCGAAGTACGCCATCCGGATCGGGTTGAGATACCCCGCCGAGCCCGCCTTTGGCCGCACGGTCCAGCGCCAGAAGACGCGGGTCACCGGTCCGTCTGGCCCAAGAGCGACGATCCGGTGTTCGGGGTGAGGGAAGATGTGCACGCCAGCACCTGTCATTTCAGGCATCGGCGGGATCCGCTGAGGTAGCGTACCAAGCACCGTCAGCGTGATGACCCGGAGCGCCGAGCCGCCTGCGGGCAGTGCCTCGGGCTGGTTGGACCAGCCATCGTTGATCTCGATCCCGTTGACGGGGAACCACCAGTCGACGCCGTCCAGCGGGGGGGCGACCTCGATCTCGGCCTCGTTCGAGATGGCGGAGACGGGCACGGTCTCGCTGGTCCGCGACAGCAGTTCAAGCTGGTGGGTGAACGCGGCAACGCGGAGGATCCCGGCCTCCTGCGGGTAGAGCGCCATGCGCCGCTCGAACTTCAGAACCTCGAAGCCGTCCTCGCGGGCCTTGTACCAACGGTCCTCGCCAAGCTGCATCCAGTCGAAGCCTGCCAGATCCGGTTCGACCAGTTTCTCGCGTACGACCGGTACCTTGTAGGTGCCGTGGATCGAGAGCAGGACAAGCTCGCCCGGATAGGGCAGGTGCGTGCGCTTCTCGAAGCGGATCTCGATGCGGGCGTCATCGGGCTGCATGCCCTCTTGAGCCATCGTGGCGAGGGGCCATAGGAAAACCAGGACCAGCAGCGCCCTCATCGCGGGTCCTCGGCTTGCGGCAGGGCGCGCCCCGAGGTTTCGCGCTGCTTTTGCTCGGCGGCGAGGCGGGCGCGAAGGTAGAGCCCCGGTTGATCTTCAAGCGTATCCAGCCAGAGCGGATCGGCGGCCATGTACTGCGCGTCGAAGATGTGGGGCACACGGCGCAACCCCTCGGACGTCACCTCCGGCATCCAGAAGCCGGTCTTCGCGTTCGTGGCACTGTCGCCCTGACCGATCGCGCGTCCCTTGCCCTGGCCTTCGGGCGCTTCGGCGGTCGGACCGTCGCGGTCGCGCTGGGCCGGGCGGGCGGCGACGTCGAGTTCGGTCCCGGAGATCAATGCGGTGACCAGGCGATGGTTGGCCCTGGCCTCGCGGTCGCCCGGATCGGCGGCGAGCGCCTGTTCCCAGACAACCAGCGCCGCCGCGTAGTTGCCGGCCCTTGTATGAGCAAGCCCGGCATTGAAGCGGTCCCCCGCTGTCTCGAACGCTGTGGCCGCGGCGGCAAATTCCCCCAGCCGGTAGGCCGAGATGCCACGGATCCCGGCGTCCTGGCTGACCGCCGCCGCAGTCTCGGGGAGCCCGAGGGAGAGTGCCAGCCGTGCCAGGACCTCCTTGCCGCCGAAGGCGGTGGCGAGAAGGGTAAACGCGACCCCTGCGAAGACGACTGCGCGGATCATGCCCGATGTCTCCTCGGCAGCAGCAGAAGTGCTGGGAGCAGCGCCAGCACAAGCAGATACCGGCCGTAGTCGTCGAGGACCAGCATGGCGTATTCGGTCGCGGCCAGACGTTCTATCGGGCGGGCGCCGATCCGCCCGGCCACGGCAAAGGGATCGGCGAGATCGCCCGCCTGGCCACCCCCGGCCACCGCGACGGCATCGAGCGCGCCGGCGTCGGCCCCCGGCATGGCAATCGTGGAAACGGTCCAGCCTTGGGCCCCAAGCGCCTGTGCCTCGGTGATGGTGGCCGCATCGATCGCGCCCCCGTCGCTCAGCATCACGACGTCCGCCGCGACGATCTCGGACCCTTCCAGGACCTGACGCGCCAGGGCCAGCGCCGCCGCCGGGCGGCTGCCCGGCACTGGCACGGTCTCGGCATCCAGGAGCGCGATCATGCCCGACAACGCGCGGGCGTCCGTTGAGAAGGGCGCGGCGAGATAGGCCTCGCCCGCGTAGACGATCAGCGCGGTCTGTCGAGTGCCCGCCGCCTCGGCGACCAGACGGGCCGCGGCCAGCATGTCGAAGAGGCGTCCGCTGTCGACAACTGACGGCGAGAGATCGACGACGAGCACCACTCCGTCCAGATTGCGCCATGACGCGGAGTCGCGCCGCTCCATCGCAGGTCCGGCCAGGGCAATCCCGAGCGCTGCGAGCACGCAGGCCGGCATGATCGCCCGGCCCGCCCCGCCGCTGTGGACGCGGCCAAGCCGCCGCATCGCCGCCAGCAGTTCCGGATCCGCCGCGCGCTCCCAGGCGCCCAGACGCCCGGCATGACGGCCCAGCCACAGCCCGGCGACCAGCGCCAGCGGCAACAGCGCCAGAAAGCCGGGTCGGAGCCACAGGATGCCTGCGACCTCGATCACGGGCGCAATCCAGGCAGGGCTATTGCGAGCGACAACAGCGCTGCCAGACCCGCGGGCCAGGGCCAGAGCGATTGCTCGATCAGCGCCTCCGGCCCATCGGCGACAATTGCCTCCAATCGGTCAATCGCGTCAGTGACCGCCACCAGATCGTCGGTTGTCTTGACCCGGAAATAGCTGCCGCCCGACAGCTCGGCGATCGCCTGCAGGGTGACGGTGTCAACCGCGTCGCGCTCGCCGTCCGCATTGGCGAGATCCCGCGGGCCCATGGCGATGGTGTGAACCTTGACGCCCAGGTCGCGGGCCAGCACGGCGGCGCTGCGCGGTTTCACGGGCCCCGAGTTGTGCACACCGTCCGACAGCAGGATGATCACGCGCGCCCTCGCCTCGCTTTCGCGCAGGCGCTTCAGCGCCAGGCCCAGCGCATCGCTGATGCCGGTTGCCCGGCCCGAGATGCCGATCTGCGCCTCCGCGATGGCGGCCGCGACCGCGCGCACGTCATGGGTGGGCGGCGTCGCCACATAGGAGCGGCTGCCGAACAGGATCAGCGCCACCCGGTCGCCACCGCGCCGGAGCACGAACTCCGTCGCGGCGTGCTTCAGCGCGTCGAGGCGCGAGACCGTCTGGCCGTTCAGCTCGAAATCCTTGCGCACCATCGAGCCCGAGAGATCGAGCGCCAGCACCAGATCCCGGCCGCTGACGGGCAGGGCAGGGTTCGGCTGCAAGAGCCGTGGCCCTGTCAGCGCAGTCACGAGGCTCGCCCAAAGCAGCACAGGCAGCAGCCAGGGCATCGCCGATCCCGAGCTGCGGCCGCGACCGAGGGCCAGGCGCGCCCCGATCCCCTGGGGCACAACGAGGGCGGCCCCCGCCGCCTGGCGCCGCGCCGGGAGCAGACGGACAAGCAGCGGGACGCCCAGCAACAGGAAGGCCCAGGGATCTGCAAAGGCGAGCATCCCGCTCAGGCGCCTGCACGCCGTGCCGCCCGCCTGACGCTGTCTTCCAACGCCTCCGGATCCAGCGCGAACCCGGGACGGTAAAGACCTTCGGCCAAGGCGGCGCGCACAGCGTGATCAAGCCCGAACGTCGTAGCCGCACGCTCAGTCCAGGGCTGCGGTCCGGGGGCGGTCCGATCCGTCAGTTCGCGCAGCAAGACGGCAAGGGCCACGGTCCGGTGGGGCGGGGCCAGTGTCCGGGTCTCCTCGATCCGCGTCGCAAACGGGACCTGGGCTGGGCGCTGCCGGAAGACCTGTGTCAAACCGCCGATCACGCCGGCCAGCGCAAGTCCGAGGCCAAGCGCCAGAACCAGCTCGGCGGCCCCGGGCTCCGGCAGGCGCAGGTCCGTGAGGCCCTGCAGGAGGTCCGCCGTGCTAGCCATGGAGCTGATGCTCCTGCGCATCCGGGGCGAGATGTGTCCGGTAGGTTGCCGTGATCAGACCTGCGGGGTCCTCAGGCGCCAACGCGTGCGCTGGGGCGGCACCGGCGCGCCCATCCGCCGTTTGGTAACGGAACACCCCCCTGGGCGCTTCGGTCTCGAACGCGTCCGCGATGCGAATGACCGATAGCGCCGTGCGGCGCTGTAAGGCGGCCACCCGGTCGGCAAACTCCTCCCCCGGATGGTCGAGCGCTGTGGCAAGGGCGACCTGCGCGCCCCTTGGCGCCACCCGCCGCGCGCGGGCCAGGGCGTCGCTGAGCGGCGGATCGGGGTCGGCCGCATGGCCGAGCGCGCGCGCATGCGCCTGCACCATGGCCCCGATGACAGCGACCATGCCGCGGTCCCGCCCGGCAGCCGCCTGGTAGACAGTCTCGCCGCCCGTCACGGCGATCAGCCCGACGCGACCTCCTGTGTGGATCGCTTGCCAGCCGATGACGCTCAGCGCCTCCGCCGCGGCGATGGAGCGCAAGGTGCGCCGGGTGCCCCAGAGCATCGAGGGCCGGAAGTCCGCGACCAGCAGCGTGGTGCTGTCGCGTTCGGCATGAAACGTGCGGATCTGCGGCTGGCCGGTGCGCGCGGTAGCGTTGCGGTCGATGTGCCGGGGATCATCGCCATAGGCGAAGGCACGCAGATCGGCGGTCTCGAGGCCCCGCCCTTTCGCCCGGACGACCAGCCCGCCGGGCAACGAGGTGACCTGTGGGGGTGTCCGTCGGTTTCGCACCAGGGCGCGCAGGCGCAAAAGCGGCTCTGGCTCCAGCGTTACCATGGCCTAGAGCGGCTCGATCTGTGCAAGCAGCCGGTCGACCAGCGCACGGGCGGTCACGCCGTCGGCCTCGGCCTTCCACGTCAGCACCATGCGGTGGGCCAGCGCGTCGGGCGCGAGAGCCATGACATCCTCGGGCGTCGCGTAGTCCCGCCCGTCCAGCCAAGCCCGGGCCCGGGCACCCGCCAGCAGCGCCAGCGAGCCCCGGGGTGAGACCGCATGCGCAAGCTCCGGCATCGCGTCGGCATCCCGGGTCGTGGTGACCACACGCACGATGAAATCCTTGAGCGCGGGGGCTGCATGGACCGCCTGAACCTCGGCCTTGGCCGCGGACAGATCCCTGACCGAGAGGGTATCGGCGGCAAGGGCACCGCCGGTGCTCTCGGCATCGACCAGATCGAGGATCCGTCGCTCGTCCTCCGGGCCGGGCTGGCCCACGATCACGTGGAAGAGAAACCGGTCGAGCTGCGCTTCGGGCAGGGGAAAGGTGCCCTCGTGCTCGATCGGGTTCTGGGTCGCGATCACCAGGAACGGATCCGGCAGGTGGTGGGTCTCGCCCCCCGACGTGACCTGGGCCTCGGCCATCGCCTCCAGCAGGGCCGATTGCACTTTGGGCGGCGCGCGGTTGATCTCGTCAACCAGCACAAGGTTGTGGAAGATCGGACCCGGCGCAAACTCGAAGACACCCCGATCCGGGCGGAATATGGGGGTGCCGGTGAGGTCCGAGGGCATGAGATCCGGCGTGCACTGCACCCGCGCGAAGCTGCCCTCGATCCCGTCGGCCAGAAGTCTTGCGGCGCGGGTCTTGGCGATCCCGGGCACGCCCTCGACCAGCACATGTCCACCCGTCAGCAGCGCAATCAGCATGCGCTCGATGAGCGGTGTACGCCCGATCAGGCGCCCCGAAATCCACTCCGAGACGTCAGACACGGCCGTTGCTGCGGTTGTCCGCATGGTGACCTCGCTGGCTGACCCCGCCGAATGCTAGCCCGGCGGCGGTCCTCCATGCAACCGGCCCGCGTTACTGGATGGTGATCTGCACCTTTTGGCTGTCCCCGCGGGCACCGTCGATGCGCAGCTCGTACTGGCCGGGGCGGATCGCGATGAAGCCCAGCTCTATCGTGCCCTCGTCGTCGAATTCCAGGCTGTCGAGCCCCAGCGGACGGACTTCCAGGTCGTTGATGACGATCTCGTCGATCCAGACCGCGCGGAAGAACTTGGGGCCAACCAGCGTTAGCTCCTGGCTGCCGTCGGCCACGATCTCGACCTCGTAGTAGGCCCCCGATTGCAGCGCCCAAGGCCCGTCAGCGGACAGCGGCTGACCTGCACCGACCGTCAGCGGCGGCAGTTCGGCCGAGTTGCACTTGGCAAAGAGACCCGCAAAGCCCAGGTCGGTGCAGAGCGGTGCTGCATGTCCCGTCGCCGCACTCAGCCCCGCGGCCGCGACAGCCGCCAGTAGCAGTTTCTTCATGATATCCTCCCGTTTCCCCGGATCAGTTGGGTGAGACGACAACGCCCCAGGGTTGCTCGCCCACCGGAATGGATTTGATGACCTTCTGGTCCTCGACGTCGATCACCGAGATATCGTTCGAGTTTCCGTTGGTCGTCAGCAGGTACTTCTCGTCCGGCGTGAAAGCCATCTGCCAGACCCGCTGGCCGACCAGCAGATACTCCTCGACCTCGTCCGTCGTGCCGTCGATCACGGCCACCCGGTTCGACGGGCCGAGCGCCACATAGACCTTCGAGCCGTCGGAGGTCACGCGCACGCCCACCGGCTGCAGGGCCTCCGGCGGCACCCCCGCCACCTCGAACTCGATCTTCTTCATGATCGCGCCGTCCACCGGGTTCAGAACGGCCACCGTCCCCCCGATCTCGGCCGAGACGTAGAGCTTCTGGCCGTCATCGGTGAACTCGGCAAAGCGTGGGCGCTGATCGACCAGCGTGTTCTGGAAGATCTGATAGGTATCCGCGTCGATGAAATGCGCCATGTTCGTGGTCTCGGAGGTGTTGATCACCACCTTTCCGTCGGGGCTGATGGCCATGCCCTCGGGCTCGACGCCCACCGGGATCTCGGCCAGCACGGCATGGGTTTCGGTGTCGACCACCGTGACGATGTTGTCGTCCTCGTTCGCGATGTAGAGCGGGTTTCCCGACGGGTGCAGCACGAAGAGCTCGGGGTCCGGGCCCGACGGCAGCGTATAGAGCTGCTCCATCGTCTTGGCATCATAGACCCGCACCGTGTCGTCGTCCGAGGCACAGACATAGAGCTTCGAGCCATCGGGCGAGATCGTGATCCCGCGCGGCCGCTGCCCGCCTTCGAACGTCCCTGTGACCTCCCAGGTCTCGGAGTCGATCACGGTGACCGTGTTGCCCTTCTCGTTCGTGACGTAGACTGTGTAGGCCAGCGCGGGACCCGCCAAAGCGGACATCGCGGCGCCAAGCACCAGTGTTCTGAGCACTTTTTCCTCCCCGACGATCACGTCGTGCGTTCTCGCGTCTTTTCCGCGATCTTTGCAAATTGCCCCCGGGGGTCAACCGCCGGGAACAGACTAAGTGCGCATAAGAGTCTAATAATCCGGGGCGCTGGCCCGCTGTTTTGCGCAACGCCTTGCGGGATGTGGGACACTCGCGCGCGGAACGGGGCAGGTAAAGGGGCTGCCCATGACGCAACCGGTACCAGTGCCGAACAGCCTGCCGCGCACCGCCGCGGCGGTGGCGCCTGCCTCCGATCTCTCCGACTGGCACGATGCCCTGGTGGATGGCCGGGTCCTGCAGTGGATCCCGCTTGACGATATCCATACCGACGATCTGCCGCGCGACCGGCTGGATCCCGATGCGCTGACGCACACCCCAGAGCTGGCGCAACTGGTCGCCTCGCTCCGCGACCTCGGCCAGCAGCAGCCGATCACGCTCTACCGCGCCGGTGGCGCGCTTCAGCTGAAGAAGGGTTGGCGGCGATTGGCAGCCCTGAGCATGCTCCACGCCGAGACGGGCGATGCGCGCTTCGCGACCGTCCTGGCCCGGATCGAGCCGGGGATGGGGGGCCGCGAGGACGGGCGTCTCTACCAGTACGCCGAGATGGTCGCAGACAATCTGGTCCGCCAGGATCTCTCCTATGCCGATCTGGCCGGGATCGCCATCAAGGCGGCGGCGGATGAGCGGTGCGGGGATCACACACCCGACGGCATGGTCACATTGCTCTTCGAGTCGCTGAGCAAGGCGAAGCGCTCGCATGTCCGCAGCTTTGTCGCCGTGCTGTCGGCCCTGGGCCCGGATCTTCGGTTTGCGCGCGACGTGCCGCGGGATCTGGGGCTGAAGGTGGCCCGCGCCATCAGGAAACGGCCCGAGGACGTTGACCCGCTCCGTCAGGCGCTGGCCGCCTGCGACGACGCGAAGGCGCAGAACCGGGTGCTGCGGGCGCATGTCACACAACCCGCGGCCTGCCCGGAGGCCGCCGGGTCGGCTCCACGCTTCGTCGCCGAGCCCGGGGCGCTGCTGATCGAGGCCGGGATCGACTTCTCGACGATCGATCCTGCGGTGCTGGCCGAGGCGGTGCGGACGCTCTGCGATCAGATCGTCCGGGAGGGTTTACGGCCGTAAACCGTCAGCTCTCGTAACGGGTCGCCCCCCGGCGCCGGGCATCGACGGGTTGGGACATCACGAAGGCATGGTGGGCGCGCTGATCGCAATTGGCCCGCGGGCAGACCCGGCAGTTGATGCCGATCTGCGTGGGTTTGATCCCGGCGATGCTGAGATGTTCGGCATAGCCGATCTTGCCCGCATGCTCGACGCTGCAGCCGATGGCGATCGCCAGGCGCACGTCCTGATCGTGCCGGGTGAACTTGGGCCGCTCGACGGTGCGCGAGAAGACGAAGAACTGGCTGGCATCCGGCATCTCGACGAACTGCGTCACGATCCGCCCCGGCACCCGGAACGAGGTGTGGACATCCAGCCGGGGACAGGCGCCCCCGTGCTCGGCCAGCGGAAAGTCGGTCGAGTTGAAGCGCTTGGTGACATTGCCCGCCTTGTCGATCCGCAGAAAGAAGAACGGCACGCCCTGCGCGCCCTTGCGCTGCAGCGTTGTGGCGCGGTGGCTCGCCTGCTCGAAGCTGACACCGAAGCGGGTGGCAAGGTGATCCATGTCGTACTTGCTGGCCTCGGCCTCCGCCAGGAAGGGCGCGTAGGGCATCAGGACGGCGGCGGCGAAGTAGTTCGCGAGCTCGACCCGGCAGCGCGCCAGGCCTTGAGGCTCCGCGATGCCCGAGCGTGCGAGCAGGCCGTCCAGCACCGTGCCCTGTTCGATCAGTCCCACGACATGGACCAGCTGGAAGATGCGGTTGGGATGGTCCAGCGCCTCGGACAGCAGCACAACGCCGCGGGCCTCGTCGTAGTCGCGCAGGGTATAGGGCAGATCGCTGACCGGCACGACGCGGATGTCCAGGTGATGGCGCTCCTGCAGCCGCTCCTTGACGCGAACATAAGCCTCGTCCGTGGCAACGGCGCCTCTATCCCAGAACCGCTCGGCCGCCGCCTCGAGCGGGGCGAAGTGGTTGTGGTGGCCCCGGAAGTAGGCATGGACCGCCGCTTCGGGGGCGGCCACGACCGCCGCCGCCGGATCGGCATCCGTCCCCGCGGCAGTCAGCAACTGATCCGTCGCGGCCTCATAGGCCCGGTGCAGCGACAGCACGCATTGCACCAGATCGGGGCTGTGAACCAGCGCCGCGCGGAGCTGCGTCAGATCCGGCCGCCGCCCCTCGAACAGCGGATCCTGGGTGATCGTGCGCAGGTCCGACAGCAGCGTCGCATCCTCGCCGTCCGCGATATCGCGCCAGTCGACATCGTAGCTTTCGATCAGCTTCAGAAGCACCGGCACCGAGACGCTGCGTTCGTTCTTCTCGAGCAGGTTCACATAGGAGGTCGAGATCCCCAGCGTGCGCGCCATCTGGGCCTGGGTTTCGCTGCGGTCCAGGCGCAGTCGACGCAGGTGCGGTCCTATGAACGTTTTGCGCATATTTGTGACAACTCCGTGTAAATTTCACAATTACACAAAAATCGACAATTGTGAACGCTCGCATTCACAACACGACCCGGATTCAGTTCCCGCATAGCGCGAGCGGCCGCATACCTCTGCTCAACAGAAGGCAGAATCGCAGGAGGAACATGATGCGCACCGGTCTCTCTCACCTCTATATCCCCGGCCCGACCAATGTGCCCGAGCCCGTGCGCCAGGCCATGAACGTGCCCATGCAGGACATGCGCGCGCCCGATTTCGGCGACCTGACGCTGGCGCTGTTCGAGGATCTCAAGAAGGTGCTTAAGACCGAACAGGGCACCGTGATGATGTTCCCCGGCAGCGGCACGGCCGCCTGGGAGGCGGCGATCTCGAACACGCTGAACCCGGGCGACCGCGTGCTCATGAGCCGTTTTGGACAGTTCAGCCATCTCTGGGTCGACATGGCCAAGCGCCTGGGCCTGGAGGTCGAGCTGATCGATGTCGCCTGGGGCGCCGGCACCCCGGTCGAGGAATATGGCCGCCGCCTGGGCCGCGACGTGAACTCGGACATCAAGGCGGTGTTCGTCACGCACAACGAGACCGCCACCGGCGTCACCTCGGACGTTGCGGGGGTGCGCCGTGTCTTGGACGAGAGCTACCATGACGCGCTTCTCTTCGTGGACGGCGTCAGCTCGATCGCGTCGATCGATTTCCGCATGGACGAGTGGGGCGTCGATCTCGCCGTCACCGGCAGCCAGAAGGGCCTGATGCTGCCCGCGGGGCTGGGCATCCTGGGCGTCTCGCCCAAGGCCCTGAAGGCCGCGAAACGCGCGAAGATGAACCGCTGCTACTTCAGCTTCGACGACATGCTGAAGATGAACGCCGACGGCTACTTCCCCTACACGCCTCCGACGCAGCTGTTCCACGGGCTGCGCACATCGCTGGACCGGCTGTTTGCCGAGGGGCTCGAGAACGTCTTTGCCCGCCACACCCGCCTGGCCGAGGGCGTGCGCCGCGGCGTTGCCGCCTGGGGGCTGGAGTTGGTGGCCGAGCATCCCAAGTGGCATTCGGACACCGTCTCCGCCATCCGCACGCCGGTCGGCGTCGATGCCCGCGATGTGATCCGGATCGGCTATGAGAGGTACAACACCTCGTTTGGCACGGGTCTCTCGCAGCTCGCCGGCAAGGTCTTCCGCATCGGACATCTGGGCGATCTGAACGAGGGCATGTGCCTCACCGCCCTGTCGCTGGCCGAGCTGTCGCTGCGCGAAGCAGGGGCGAACATCGCGTTCGGATCGGGCGTTGCCGCGGCACAGGACTGGTATGCCGCCGAGCAGCCCGCGCTGTCGCTGGCCGCCGAATAAGGGGGGCAGGGACATGAGCCACACACTTCACCCGCTCAGGCGCCAGCGCCTGCAACGCTCGGAACTGGCGGTACCCGCCTCGAACCCGACGATGATCGACAAGGCCGCCGACAGTGCTGCCGACTATGTGTTCCTGGATCTCGAGGACGCGGTCGCGCCGCCCGA
>JBCCDA010000060.1:0-26268 GCA_039033215.1 Pseudomonadota bacterium
CGACGGGAGGTTTCGTTCTACGCAGCGCATGTAGGGGATGCGTGATTGTCAACAGCTCTGCGCCATTGATGTGTTGTGCTGCTTTTGTGTCGATGTGTATATGCGCAAGTATTGTGAAGGGCTGGGTGCCGTGAAAAGCAAGTTCATTGAATTGCCATGCTCAAAAGCGTGGCACTAGGGCCGCGCACGATCTTCTGTGTCAGTGCTCTCCAAGGGGAAAGCTTCGCGGCCCGCACAGCCCTAGCAAACACAAGACAAACTGGTCTTCATGCCGAGTCCAAGAGCCATCTCAACGGCCGCGAACAAGACGATGACGACAGCTTTCTAAGAGCGCGTCCATTAGGTTCTGAACTCACCTGGCTCTGCATCACGGTTGGGCAACGTCAGCGGTGGTAGCGCTGGGCAGCCAGAGAAGGCCCCATAACCCACAGTCGTTACACTGTTGGGCAATTCCAAGCTTTTAAGGACTCTGCAGCCTCGAAAGGCTTCCATTCCAATACTTGTGAGACGCGGCGGCGAAGTTGTCTGCTTCGGCAATGTTCTTGAGTGTTTCATAAGCGGACCGGTTCTCCATGAGTGTTTGAGCCGGCCGCAAGTAGGCATAGACGTCCTCGGCAAAGAGGTCCCGCTCAGACCTAGTCGAAGACTCCCCAAGACGGCGACTCTTCCGCTTCGCTTTGGCCAGGGAGCGACGCCAGAGGCCGCTGGAGTACTGGAGCAGGTCGCCCAGAGCATCTTGGTCCTTCAGGTAACGATGAACGATCGACGGCAGCGGTGGTGGGAACTGCCGGAGCTGCTCGGGAAGGTAGGCCGGGTAGCAGAGGCGATGCACAGCGCAAACAGGATACCCAAGTGGATGGGATCGATCCCGAGCGTGACAGAAACAGGGTAGATGACCGGCACAACGAGTACGAGTACCGCGACTCCGGTCAGGAACATCGACAGGAACAGCAGCACGACCATCAACAAGCCCAGGAATGCGACCGGGTTCAGCCCCATTCCGGTGACCCATTGGGCGATATCCTGCGGCCAGCCCTGATTGGCGAGCAGGAACTGGAAGATGCCGACGCCGCCCAGCACGAAGAACAGGATTGCCGTAAGGTTCACCGCCCGCTGGGTTGCTGCGTATGCCTCCTTGAAGAACTGGCCGCGCAACGCGAGTGCACCGTAGGCAAGCGCGTAGGCACAGGCAGCAGCGCCTGATTCCGTCGGTGTGAGGACGCCGCCGTACAGCCCCCCCAGCACGATCACGGGCATCAACAACGCTGGAAACGCGTTGAGAAACGCTGCCCAGAGCTCCTTCCAGGAGAAGGTGTTGGCTGGCAATCCCAGGATGGCCGCCATCGTCAGTACAATGATCGCGTCGCTGATCGCCAGCATGAGCCCTGGCGAGACACCGGCGAAGAACAGTTTGACGATCGATTGCTCGGTCAGCACCCCGTAGAGGATCAGGGTAATGCTGGGCGGGATAAGGATGGCGATGCCGCCGCCGGTGGCGATCACGCCAGCCGCCATCCACTTCGGGTATCCGCGTTTCACCATTTCCGGATACGCGACAACGCCCATGGCCGCGGCCATGGCCGTGCTCGACCCGGAAATCGCGCCAAACATCACTGCCGCCAGAATGGTTGCATATGCAAAGCCACCAGGAAGCCAGCCGATCAGAGCATCCGCAAATCGGAACAGTTTCTTGATGAGCCCTGTGCGCTCCATCAGGAAGCCCGCGTAGACGAAGAACGGGATCGCCATCAGCGTGTACTTGTTCACAAAGCTGAAGAACGACCGGAAGATTGCGTTCGGGTTCAGGAGCGGGTCGTAGAGAATGAAACCGACCGTAACCGCGATCAGCGCAACGGCAATAGGTGCGCCCAGAGCCAGAAGCGTCAGCAGTGCAGGACCGATCATGCCCATGACTAAATATCGATTCCTTCTTCCACAGGCGCCCAGTCGAACACTTTCTTGCCAAACAGGGCACGGATGTCCTGGTAGAGTTGGAAGAAGGCGACAACTGCCATCAGGACGAAAGTTGCAACGAGTGCTAGTTGGAAAGGCCAGATCACAAGGACCATCGACAGTGTTGTTCGTTCCATCATCATGGAGCGTTCGACTGTCGGAATACCCCATGAGGCGAGGGCTGAGTAGAGAGCAAGCGACATGGCTGTAATGAGTGCTCGGATGGCAAGGACAAGCCGTTGCATCTCCATCTCTTCCAGAATGTCGACGACAAACGAAACGCGCAGATGAGACCTGCGAGCCTGAGTCACGCCGAAGTAGAGAAATACCGACGAAACGATGCCGTAGGTGACCGCGTCCTGTCCCCAATCAAAGACGACGCCAAACATGTAGCGGCGACACACCTCCATGATGGCAAGACTGGTTCCCAGGAACATAGCCGCGATCGCCAGATTCCCGATGAGATCGTCAAGCAGGAAGCGAAAGACGCGGTAGGTCCGGTCAAAGAGATAATCCATTCCGGGCCCTCGCTTGGCCGGGGCGAGCGGTCACGGGATAGCGACTGTCGCTCGGAGTTGAATGAGAAGCGGCCAGACCGAAGAGGCTGGCCGCTTCAAAGTGCGTTTAACGCTTAGTTCTTGCGGTACTTCGCAAAGAGCGCGTTCATCTCGGTGCAATCAGTCTGCTCAAGATCGCTCGCACCCAGCGGGTTGGCTGCAACGGCGGCCTTGGCCTCTTCTGCGAACTTGTCCACCCACTCGTCGGCGCCGCCCGGGGTGTTCGCCTTGATCCAGTCCTGAGTTGCGTTACCCAGCTGACTTGCTAGCGCGGCGGCTTCATCTTGGCTCATCACGTAGATGCCCGGAGCGCTCTTGTCTTCAGTGCCAAAGCGGTCGATCAGTTGTTTGTCGTTGCAGTAGTTGGCGGCCTTGGCGAGCGGAAGCACTTCTTCCTTGATGATCTTCGAGATGATCTCCTGGTGCTCAGGCTTCAGCGTATTCCACCATTTGTTTGACGCCCCGAGATAGTAGTAGTCGCCTACGATCCCGTTCACGCCAGCAACCGAGAAGAAGGGCGCCTGTTCCTTGACGCGGTTCCAACCGCCTAGGCTGGTCAGCAGCCCGTCGATCACGCCAGTCTCCAGCGCGGGCGGAACGTCACCAAACGCCATTGTCGTCGGGTTCGACCCGAATGCGCTGAGCAAAGCGTTCTCGGCTGGCCCCATCGACCGCATCTTCTTCGCATCGAAATCTGACGGCGAGATCAGTCGACCATCGCGGCCACCTACTCCCATGTAGAAGGAGAGGTGTGCGGTGCCGAAGAGTGTCACGTCGTGGATCTCGTTGAAGCGGTCGACCAGCATCTGGTAGGTCTCAAACGAATCCAGCGCCATAATCGCGCCCGGGGTGGTCAGCAGCATCGGGCCCACGACGACGTTGGCATAGGGATCGACCTGGGCTGTCTTGCCGAACTGGCCCCAAGCCATTTCGAGGTTGCCCTCGGTCATCGCTTCCATGGCGTCTGGGATCGTGTAGAGCGAGGATGACACGAAGATGCGCACATCGCTTCCGGGGATCTCCTCCATCACGCGGTCTTTGAACCGCTCCATTGCAATTGCTGCTGGGTGCGGCAGGCCCGCCGTGTCCGAGGCCAGTCGGATCGTGACTTCGGCCTGGGCTTGTGCGCCAAACATTGCGCCCGCCACGAAGGCCGAACAGCCGAGCATTGCCAGTCGCTTCCCGACGCCTTCGCCCAACGACACTTTCAGGTTTGCAAACATGTAGTCGTTCTCCTCCCAGTGAACTTCCGAAAACCATTCATGCAGTCTTGAAGACCTTCAAGGCAATACGCCCCGCGGCCCTCTTATCTCAAGCATCGCGGGGACAGTTGCACTGACTGACTGTATAGACAAGCCCATGTGAGCGGAATGGCGCGATCACATATACGCCAGCACGAGGGTCAGCGGCTCCACAGAGGGCCGTGCGGATGATCGCGCGTCTACGTCGTCATGCGAAAACCCGATGACTCACAGGAAGTCGCTCGCATCGATGTCGACAACTCCGGCGTTCTCCAGTCTCACCTGGTAACCGCCTCCGATAAGGACGGTGGTTACAGTCAGTCTGGTTGACGTGATTGAGACTTCGAAATCGTCGACCCCGAGTCCGTCTGCGGTGAAGTCAAACACGTCTACTCCGTCCTGCCAGTCCGTTATCCGGTTGATGCTTCCGGGATCCGTAAACTGGAATGTGTCGGCGCCCGCGCCACCGGTGAGCCGGTCAGGTCCGACGCCGCCGTTCAAGACGTCGTCACCTTGTCCTCCGTAGATCCAGTCTGACTCGGTTCCGCCGTTTAGCACGTCGTCCCCAAGGCCACCGTAGAGGTCATCGAAACCCTCATTGCCGTTGAGTGTGTCGTTGCCGGCGCCCCCAAACAGCTCGTCGCTGCCAGAGTTCCCGACCATCGAGTCATCGCCGTCACCGCCGTACATCCGGTCGTTCCCAAGCGCCCCGACAAGGTCGTCGTTCCCGGCGTCACCGGCAAGACTGTCATTCCCAGCATTGCCCCGCACCACGTCGTCGCCGTCCCCGCCGGCAATGCTGTCAAAACTGTCCCCGCCGAACAGCGTATCGTTGCCGACGCCGCCGAGCAGAGTGTTCACCCCACCGTTTCCGGCAAGGAAGTCGTCGCCGGCACCACCCGATATCCGGTCACTACCTTCCGCGCCAAAGAGCATGTCATCTCCCGCGTCCCCGATCAGGCTGTCATCGCCGGCATCCCCGACCAGTCTATCCTCACCGGCACCGCCGAACACGGTGTCCCCTCCATCACCGCCAAACACCGTGTCATCGCCGTTCTGGCCTTCGAGCGTGTCGTCCCCGCGGTTACCGTTGACCATGTCATTGCCGGCGCCGCCCTCTAGTACATCGTTGCCGACTGCGCCGAAGAGCACGTCGTCGCCATTACCGCTGATGATGGTATTATCGACGAGGTTGCCGGTGATTGTATCCGCAAAGGCCGAGCCCACGATATCCTCGACCCGGAGCAGACGATCGCCAGCGGCGTCGCCGCCCGACCCGCCACTATCGTTGATGGCGATCGTGATACCGGCGGTGGAGGCCGAGTAGTCGGCCAGATCGCGGCCCTCGCCGCCATCCATCTCGTCGGCCCCGGCGCCACCGACCAGCACATCGTCGGCGAGGCCGCCGATCAGGCTGTCCTGTCCGGCCCCGCCGTAGAGGATATCTGCGAACTGCTCGCCCCACAGCGTGTCGTCCCCGGACATGCCGAACAGGGCGTCCGACCCGCGGCCGCCATAGACGATGTCATCGCCCTCGCCGCCAGCAACCTGATCTTCGCCAAAGTCTCCGAACAGGGTGTCGCTGTTGTCCCCACCGTCAATCGAATCATTGCCGTTCCCGCCGAAGATCAGGTCATTGCCTGCGCCAGCTGTCAGTGAATCAGCGTCTTCGTGCCCGTAGATCAGGTCGTCTCCCTCTCCGCCGTCGATCGTATCGTTACCGGGGTTGCCAAAGAGCCGATCGAACCCGATGCCTCCGTAGATGACATCGTCCCCGACACCGCCGAAGATGTCGGCGTTGCCCTTGTCACCGACGAGCAGGTCGTCTCCGCCACCGCCGTAGATCTGTTCGATGAACCGATTACTAATGTTTTCCCCGCCAAAGATGACGTTGTCGCCACTGTCGCCGACCAGTGTGTCGGCGTCCAAGGTTCCAATCAGATTTTCGATTCCGAAAAGCTGATCACCTGCCGCGTCGCCGAGTTTGCCCCTGTTGAGCCCGAGGTTTGCGTCGACCTCTCCGCGGAACTCGCCAGGAGTCGTCAAGTAGTCGACTGTGTCGATCCCATCGCCACCGTAGAGAACGTCGGCACCCAGCCCCCCATTCAACACATCGTCGCCATCGCCGCCGAATACCGTATCCGTCCCAGACAAGGCGAAGATCGTGTCGTCTCCAGCGAGTGCTGTGATGGTATCGCTGCCGTTAGTGGGCAAAACGCCATTACCACCGCCCGGATTAACAGCATCGATTAAGTCGTTGCCAGTCGTACCAAGAACAACCGCCATCAGATAGCTCCCTGGTATTGTGAATACTTCCGTTCTTAATTCCTGAAAAACCTACGAAATCTGTCAGATGCGTACAACGACCGAACGCTCCGGGAGTCCGGCAATAAGACACCGAGCGCCCATCGTCTTGTTACTGCGCCCCGCCCCGGAGGTCCTGTAGTGGCCGCCTTCACTATCCGGAGCCGCTTTGCCGACCACACCAGCTTTGGCATCAAGATCCGTCATGCGCCAAGACTGATGCCCTGCACCTAGGCGCAGGGCAGTTGGGTGTGTTCTAGTCTAGACGAACTCACCTATCGGGAGGTCGCGGACCCGCTTGCCGGTCGCATGGAACACCGCGTTGGCGATGGCAGGTGCCACCGGCGGGACGCCGGGCTCGCCCACGCCCGAGGCGTGGACCGAGAACGGGTGATTGACGATGTGCGTGTGTACCTTCTGCGGAAAGTTGTCCGACCGCACCATCTGGTAGTCGTTGAAGTTCGACTCGACCACCGCGCCGTTCTCGTACGTCAAGCCGCTGTGGAGCGCCAATGTCATGCCCATGACCGCGGAGCCCTCCATCTGGCTGCGGATCCGCTCGGGGTTTGCCGCGAAGCCGCAGTCGATGGCCATGTGCACCTCTGGAACGGTGATCTTGCCGTCCACGATCTTCACATGTGCGCATGTCGCAACGTAGGTCACGAAGGATCTGTGCACGGCCAGTCCCATGCCCTCGCCATCCGGCAGATCCTTGCCCCAGCCGGCCTTGTCCGCAGCAAGGTTCAGGACGTTCTTCAAGCGGGCTGTATCGATCGGATATTCGTCGTAGATCTCGCCATAATCCCAGAAATCACCCGGGAAGCCCTGGTTTGGCGGATCAAGCGTTCGATCCGATCCGATCAGCTCCAGGTGCATCTCGCGTTCATCCTTGCCGAGTTCGTGGGCCAGCTCGCCGACAAAAGACTGCACGGCCCATGCTCGCGGGATGTTTGAGACTGACCTGAACCAGCCGATGCGAGTGTGCGCCATCGCCTTGCCGTTCTCGACTGAGAGGTTCGGTATCTCGAACGGGATATCGACATGCCCCATCCCGCTTTCGATGAAGAACTGATAGCCGGAGTCGGGCGCAAACGTGGACAGTATGGACGGTGCGACGGAGTTGTGCCGCCATCCGGTCACCTTGTTGCCTGCGTCCAACGCAACCTCGATACGTTCGACCGAGGTGGTGTGGTTGAAGCAGTGCCGGATGTCGTCCTCGCGGGTCCACTGCACACGTACAGGTGTGCCGAGCTTCTGGCTGAGGAGCGCCGCTTCAATTGCATAGTCGCACTTCGACTTGCGCCCGAACCCGCCACCCAGAAGCGTGACGTTCACCCGAACGTTCTCTTCTGGCATTTGAAGGGCGGCCGCAAGGTCCTGGCGGGTGCCATAGGGCGACTGTACCGGGGCCCAGATCTCTGCGCCCTCGGCGGTCACGTTCGCGATAGCTACTGGCGGCTCCATCGACGCGTGCACCATATGGGCTTGCGTATACTCCTGACTGAAGACTTTTTCTGCGTTGGCGAAGGCTGCGTCCGGATCGCCTTCTTTGCGCAAGACGTTACCCGGCTTCCTCGAAGTCTCGCGCATCTCGGCCATGTGGTCGGCCGAGTTGAAACTCGAATGCGGACCATCGGCCCATTCGATTTCCAGCGCGTCACGACCCTTGATCGCTGCGTCGGTGTTCGTTGCTATCACCGCAATCCCGCCGAGCGGCGCAAACTTTGCAGGCGGTGCCGAGATCGGCAGGCCCATGACGTGTTCGACCCCGGGGACCTTCCACGTCTCGGCAGCATCGTAGCGAACCGGGCGCGAGCCTACCGCGGGCGGACGTGCGATCGCGGCGACCTTCATACCCGGCAACACGACGTCGGCACCGTAGACGGCTTTGCCGGTCGTGATGTCGTGCAGATCGTACATCCCGACAGCGCCCTTGCCGATATAACGGAATTCGGACTCGTCCCTGAATGTTAGGTCCTCGAACGCGGGGACAGGAAGGGCCATTGCGGCCCCTGCGAGATCGCCGAACCCGAACTCACTGCCACTGCCCTTTACGACATGGACGCCAACCTGAACGGTTGACACATCCACGCCCCATTCATTGGCCGCGGCTTGAGCCAGCATTTGTCGCACCGAAGCACCCATCTGGCGCATGGACTGGATGTGGTGGCGCATCGAACGCGAGCCGTCCGTATCCTGATTTCCATACTTCGGTTCGTCGCCTTCGGCCTGGACAATCGTTACCCTGTCCCAATCGGCGCCCATCTCGTCGGCCAATACCATCGGCAACGAGGTCCGCGACCCTGTGCCCATCTCGGCGCGGTGTGCGACGATGGTCACGGCGCCGTCAGGTTCGATCGAGACGAAGATTTGCGGATCATAGCGCAGCCCGTGGGGCATCGTCTCGCCGCCAGTCTTATAGCGCGCAAAAGCATCTGCTTGTGTCGAGAAAGCAGCAATTGCAAAGCCGGCCGCCGAGCCCTGAAGGAAGCCCCGACGCGAGACGTTCTCGAATACCAAACCGCCAGCGCCCGTCGTGGGAGCCTGACGCAAGGCCTTTTCCATGTAATGCAGCATTGTTCAGCTCCCCGTCGCAGCCTGCCGGACCGCCGAGACAATTCGCTCGTAGCAGCCGCAGCGGCAGATGTTTCCCGACATGCCATCGAGGATCTCCTCGTCGGTCGGGTTTGGTTTCTCGGCCAGGAGGCTCGCGGCCTGCATGATCTGGCCGGCTTGACAGAAGCCGCATTGCGGAACGTGCAGATCACGCCACGCGACCTGCACTGGGTGATTGCCGTCCGATGACAGACCTTCGATCGTTGTAAGCGCCTTGCCGGCCACCTCCCCGAGGGTTGCCTGACAGCTATGAATTGCCTTTCCGTCGACATGGACGGTGCAGGCACCACAGAGCCCCGCGCCGCACCCGTACTTGGTCCCGGTCAATCCGACCATATCTCGGATGGCCCAGAGCAGGTTCATGTCATCCGGGCCCTCGATGGTCCGGTCTTCGCCATTGATATTCAGTACAGCCATAGTCTCCTCCGTTCCCGGCGATCAGGCGCCCCTAAGTTGTTCGATTGTGGCTTCAACGGTCAGTCATCATCATCGACACCTGCCCGGTTCACGAGCCCGATGCGGTAGACGTCCCGGTGAAGCCCCACGAGAAAGACCGACGTTGGTAACTTGCCGGCATCATTGATTGGTTCTTCGTCGAAGATCACGCGGACTTGGTGTGTGATCTCCATGTTTGGGGCCAGCTTGCCGGTGGCGAACACGCCGTCCATACCCCCTTCCGGAAAGGGCTCGAACTCAATCGACTTGATCGGTCGGCCAAGGTTCCGATTGAGGTGGAAGCGCACGATGCGCTTCTTGATCTTGCCTGTGTCCTTCCAGAGGACAAGGCGCTGTAAGGTTTCGTAGTCCTTTGTCTCGATCGCGACCCGAATGGTGTCTACCAAAACGACTGGATCGCGTGGCAGATCGTTGGCCACAGCCCCGTTGAGCGGCATTAACAGAAGAGCAAACCAGGGAGCGACTAGCCCCCCGGTCAAGACCTTGCGAAGACGTGTCATCTTACGTCTTGTCCTTCAAGGCGAAGACCCAAAGAACACCGCCCTGGGGTACGTCAGGAACGCGACCCTCCGGCAACATATCCTTCAGCAGACCCTGCATCCGTTCGGCGTCGACACCCCAACCGGACTGCACGGCAATGTACTGCACACCGTCGACTTCGTAGGAGGCTGGTGCCGCCGTCACACCCGAGTTGGTGCGGAACTCCCAGAGCATTTCGCCATTCGAGGCGTCAAAGGCCCGGAACTTCCGGTCATTTGTTCCCCCGGTGAAGATCAGATTGCCGCCGGTTGACAGGATAGGCCCCCAATACGGCGTATCGTGGAAGTCATGGCTCCAGACCATTTCGCCCTTGTTCATGTCCCAAGCCTGGATCTTGCCGATCGGCACCGGGTTTGAAGGGTCAATGCTCTCGTGGAAGCGCAACGAACTCAGGATCACGTCGATTGGGATCCCGATGTATAGTTCTCCGGGCTCTCGCTCGCCGATTGGTACCCCGCCAAGCTCGGAGCAGAGGTTCTCGTGGCTTGGGATGTACAGAAGACCGGTGTCCGGGTTGTACGCCTCGGGTGGCCAATCCTTGCCACCCCAGAGACTTGGGCAGAACGTGACGGTCTTGTTGGTTCCTGGAGTCTTTGCCTCGTTGTAACTTGGTCGACCTGTTTCCGGATCGATCGACTCGAATGCATTCTGGATGACGTACTTGTCGGCTGCGACGAAGTTGATCGGGCCTTCTGTTGTACGCTCCATCGTCCAGATGAACCCGTTACGTCCGGCATGGACCAGACCTTTCACCGACTGGCCATCGCGCTCGATGTCCATTAGCAATGGCGCCGAGACTTCATCCCAGTCCCAGGCATCGTTCCAGTGGTATTGGAAGTGGCCTTTTATCCCACCGTCATGGATGTCGAGCGCCATCACCGAAGTGGTGTAGAGGTTATCACCGGGACGGGTGTCAGGCATCCACGGGCCACCGTTTCCAGTGCCGACATAGAGAATGCCGCTGTCGCTGTCGTAGTTCGGTTGCATCCAGATCGAGCCACCGCCTGTCTTCCAGCTATCGCCTTTCCACGTTTCGTGGCCCGGCTCACCTGGTCCTGGGATGGTGTAAGTCCTCCAGGCCTCGGCACCAGTCTCTGCGTCGAGGCCGACGACATATCCACGGATACCGTACTCGCCGCCAGAGACGCCGGTGATGATCTTTCCCTCAGCTGCCATCAGCGACAGCGTCGAGTAGAAGCCCTCGGTGTAGTCGCCAATCAGGGTGTGCCAGACAACGTCGCCGGTCTTGGCGTCAAGTGCGACGACGCCTGCTTCGTAGGTCGCCATAAACACTTTGTCGCCGTAGAGCGCGACGCCGCGGTTCGTCGGGTGTAGTTGGAACAGATCTTCCGGCAGCTCATGGACATAGCGCCAGATTTCATTCCCGGTGACAGCATCAAGGGCGATCACCTGGCTCTGGGGAGTCGTGATATACATGATGCCGTCGTTGACCATGGGCGGTGCCTGGTGCCCTTCGGTCATACCGGTCGAGAAGCTCCAGACCGGGACAAGGTCCTCCACGTTGTCTGACGTGATTTGATTGAGTGGGCTGTGCCCCCAACCCTCGTAGTTGCCGCGCCACGTTAGCCAATTGTGGGGCTCGGGGTTTTGAAGGCGCGCATCCGTCACGGGCTTCATCGCCGCGACCCTTTCGGCTGTATGTAGCCGTCCGTTCTCAGCCCACGCGGCGGCCGACAGGCCGATAAGCGCGCAGGAAGTCACCGCAGTCACTATGGCTCGCATCACAAGTCTCCTCCCCTATTGTTGATCTTTCGCAGACCAGTTTTCGGAGACCCGTCGTCTACGTCTTCGCTCCACCTGGCTTGCGGGTGAACCCATCCAACGCGATGACGAAGCCGTCATCATCCAAGCCAAGCGGAACCATCGGCAACTGACGTCGGGCCGGTCCGCTCATGACGCTGCCACCAGAGAGGGCAGCGAATTCAGAAAGATGGCAGTGGCAGCGCAGATGGCGCTCCTCCGGCATCCATGATTTGATTGTGCAGGCGCGGTGCGTGCACATCGCCGAGAAAACGAGGACGCCGTCGGCGCTGCGACCAAGGGTCTCTTCGTCCATGTCGGCGGTGTCGAGCCGGATAACAAGCAGCCGGTTCAGGCGGTTCTTGCGTCGAAGAACCTCCGCTTCAGGGTCGAAGGGGAACGCTTCGAAGGGCCGTGCGTCGACTTCCAGAAGCTCCGGGCGCACGAACTCGTCCTTCAGCGCGCCCTTGATGATCTGGATCCGATCGCCGGGTTGCGGCGGTATCCTATCAGGTTTCGGGTTGGCTCCATGGGCGGTTTGCCCGGCCGCTGCCACCCCGGTCAGAGCCGCCATACTGCCTATCACCAATGATCGACGATCGACCGTTGATGACATCGTGTATTCGGGAGACTGATCTCCCGGCTCGCCCTTGCGGCTCACGCGCCCTCCCTTTCCCCCGGATCGCGTTTCCCGCCATCTCGGGTTTGCAACGCTACGCCTCTATCGGGCGTATGCGGCAAATCTTCGCACATACTGTGCGGTAGAATCGGCTGCTGGACAAGCGCAAAACGTGTGTATTCCGAGTGTACTCGCTTCAGCCGTGTCTGGTCTGTGTCTCGGACCGACCAAGTTGGCGTATCGGCCCAGCAATGCGCGCCCACAGTGCTCCAAGTTGTTTGGTCAGTCGGTGGAGGCGAGTGCGTCGTGCGGCGCAAGCCAGTTCGCGCACGAGCACGGACCTGTTTGGTGTCTGAGAGGACATCGCGAAGAGGGCAGCGTCCAGTTCGGCCAACACAGGGGAGTCGTGGCCCGCTCCCGTTGACGTTGCAGCGCGCCATCGTTTGACCGCTCGATAGAGCGCTTCGGGTGTGTCAGCCTGTGCGACCTCTCGTGCGAGCGCTCGGTCGGCGCGCGTTGGCAGGGCGGCAATCGCTCCTGCTATTCCGAGCGCCAAGAACGGCGCAGCGCACAGCGCGGCTAGTGTCATCGCCATCCAGACCTTGCCACGATAGCTTTCCTCAGCCTGGGCCATCAATCGCTCGGCAATCGCCGCACTGTCAGCGGGCAGAGGCTCGAGACGCAATCCTGGTACGGCGGCACGCTCGATCGTCCGAGCCACCGGGTTGAGCCATGAGACCCCTACCGGGCTAACATATACGATCCCGTCCGAGCCGATCTCGAGATCCCAGGCTCGTGTGACATGGCCGATCACGCCGTCGGGCGTCGTCTCGGTCCGCATGGTAGTTCCAGCGTCGACCGTACGGACATGGCGAGTTGAACGGTGATCGGGGATGCGGATGCGCTCGGCCGTGAGGCCGAACGCCGAAACTGTAACTTCGCGGCGCAGTATGTCGCCGTCGCGCGCAGATTCGGGCGGTGCGGACCAGCTCTCATGAATCTGTAACCTCGTGCTCACCATCCACCAGTCGTCACCGTATTCGGACGGGATGCCGGCGACGTCGATCTCTATCGGCGGGCTCGCGGCGTCAAACCTAACTTCGCGGCCGGGTTCGGGCTCAACCATGCCGCTGACGCGGATTGGCGGGATACGGAAGGGGCCCGGCTGCCGCGGGAAAACGGCAAGCGCAGTCTCGTACAACGTGCCGGTCCCGACATAGGACTTCACTACGCGCGTTCGAGGCCGGGCGAGTTCGACAAGATCCGCCTCTTCGATCTGGGGCAGCGCAAGGGTAAGTTCTTCGAATGGGTGGCGTGAGGCGACGCGCACGGTCAGGACGAGCTGGCCCTGGACGAACCAACCCTGTTCCAGCGCTTCCACGGGGGCCATCGTCACGCTCAGCTCCGGGGTCTCCGGAATCGAGAACGTTTGTGCGCTAGCTGGTGGCGCGGCGAGAAGCACTAGTATCGCGAACAGGCGCATCATCGCCCGTTCTTTCGGTTTTCGTGCGCTGCCTTCAAACGGGCGGCCAGCACACGAGCAGGGTCGTCGCGGATGCGGCCGAGTAGGATCTCGACGTTTTGGCGGCTCGCCCGCAGGACCGCGCTGCCGCCTGCGCCGGGCGCCATGTCCGGCGCGGCACCTTCGCCAGACCATGTATCGGCTGGTCCGGCCATGCCCCCATCGTTTATCGGTTCTGCTCCGACCAGTCCTGGGCTTCCACTTTCACCTGGCGTGCCATCTAGCTCTGTCGATGCGCGGGTCCGCTCTCCCGCTGCGCCGTCCTCGACAGTCTCTTCATCACCTGCGCTGTCGCTATCCGGTTCGGCACGGTCGCCGTCACGCCATTGCCCGAGTTGGATCGTCGTCTGCGCCGCTGCGCGCTGCGCGCGCTGTGCTGCCTCGGCACTGAGCACCAGTGCCAGGTTGTGCACGGCGTCCGCATGGCCGGGGTCGAGGTCCAGCGCCCGACGGTACGCCTCCTTTGCAGCACGCCACTCGTGTAACCGGGCGTAGGCATTTCCCATGTTGTAGAAGCTCGTGATCGACTCGTGTTTGAAGAACTCGCCGAGCGCCCGATGGTATCTGTTGGCTCGATACTCGGCGACGCCGCGCCAGGCAGGATCATTGAACAAGTGCACCGCCTCTGCGGCACGCCCAGCGCGGATCAGTTCGCGAGCAACGTCCAGTCGGTCGGGTGGTTCGGCCAGACGCGGCCAGAGCCACGAGAGCAGAGTGGCGAGTGCCAGCGCTGCACCGCTGAGTGCCAGCTGCGTCTTCACTCGCTGCCCCGCTTTCGGAACAGGCCGAGCCAGAGCAGCATTGCAGCGGCCGTGAAGAAGGGTGTCAGGTCCAGCGCACCTGACGCCGTCTGGGTGTGCCGCATTTTTGCGATCTTTCGGCGCAAGGCATGGGCGAGCCGGGGGGCGTCCTCGGGCAAAGCCAAATCCGCATCGTGGGCGCGGGCAAAGGTGTCCCATTCGCCAGGCTGCCCTGCCGTAGGCACAACGATCCGCGTCGTATCTGATGCTGCGATACTGGTGGTCTCTCCTGGGGGGACCGCCCCTGCGACCAGCACGATTTGACGGGTGGCGGTCTCGGCTCGGGCGAGTAGCTGCTCGGCATGCGAAACCCCACGATGGAGTGCCCGTCCTGGTACGGGCATCATGTGGGGCTCGAGGACCTGAAGGTAACGATCGAGTTGTTGTTGGTCCGTAGTTAGGGGCACCACGGTGTAGGCTTCGGCCGCGACGGCGACGAGTGCGGTGGGGATACCCTGTCCCGCTTTTATGATTTCGTGAGCCGCCAAGCGCCGCGCTGTGCCCGTCAAGCCGTCCCCCATATCGATGACGATGACGCGGCCTCCGATGTTGCCGTAGTCGGGGCCCGAGCTGCGTTCGATGACGGGACGCCCAAGCGCCAGAACCAAAAAGCACGCGATTGCGGCGCAGAGCCAGAGTAGTCCATGGTGACGTCTTTCGGCGAGCGCACCAAGGTACCGACGGAGTGGCTGTTCTACTACCTGTGCCCAGACGCCCGGAAGTCCTGATGTCCCGGTGCGGGTGGCCAGGACGCCGGCTGCGGACAGCGCCGGGACCAGTAGCAATAGTAACAGAACGGGTTCGCCAAAGCTCATGATGTGCGCCACTCCCGCCAGGCGAGCAGTGACAGGACCGCGAGCGCCAATGACAGCGGAAACCAGGTCAAATCTTGGATGAGCCTCGGTTGGTTGTCTGGTCGCTCGATCGCGACGAGACGGTCGATCTCGGCGTAGATTTCGTCCAGTAATGTTGGATCTACGGCTTGGAAAAAGCGCCCGCCAGTGCGCTCGGCGATCTCGGCCAGTTGCGCGGCGTCTTCCTCAGCAATGTTGCGAGCAAAGCCGATCGTGTGGATCAGAATGTTGTGACTTGCGGCCAGCGTTGCCGCATCGAACGCCGACAGATCGCCCAAATTCGTCTCGCCGTCGGAAATGACTACCAGCACACGGTCCGACGACGCCTCGTCCCGCAGCGCCTTGATGGCGAGGCCAATCGCCTGGCCAAGATCCGTGCGTCGACCGGCGAGACCGACCGACATCTCATTCAGCATCTCTGCGACAGCGCGAATGTCAAAGGTCAAAGGCGAGATCAGGTGCGCGTCTTCGGCGAAACCAATCAGGCCGATGCGATCGCCCGCCCGTCCGACGATGAAGGTCTCGAGCAGCTCCCGTACTTGATCTATCCGACGGGTATCGCCCGCCTCTGTATCGATCTCGGCCATGCTGGCTGAGATGTCGACGGCAATCATCAGGTCCCGTCCGGTTGGCTGGATCAGTGGTGCACCGCGCTGCAAAGGACCAGCCAAAGCGAAGACCAGCGCGAGCCAGCCAACTGTGCGTAAGACGAACAGTGGCGGGCGTGGAATCGCTCGAGTGCCCTCGTGTTTGGATAGCCGCGCTAGGACATGCCAGATGCTTGCGGGTACGATCAGGGCGCCCCGCTCGCGGAGCGGTGGCAGCAGGAGCCAGGCCACGATAGGTAGCGGCACTGCCGCAAAGGCCCAGAGACGCGCGAACTCGATCACCGCCCCAGCGCCTCCCGGAGATGTTCGCGCAACGACGCCGCGTCGTGCTCTTCCGCGAGGTTGTGCGCACGAAAGACGGCTTCGGGTGGTCGTCCGATCTTCTGTTGGCGTGCCACTTGCCGCAACAACTTGATCATCGCGTCAAAGCGCGCCGCTGGATCGGCAATCGCGTCAATCGCACCAAGCTTCGCGCTGGCCTCGCGGCGCCATCGCGTCCGTCGAGCCCAGCGCACAACCCAGATCGCGGCCAGGCATCCGGCCAGAACAAGAAACGGCCACGTAGCGAATGTTGGCGCAAACTGAGCTGAGTCGCCCAGCGGGGTGTGGATGTCGCGCAGGTCCCGGAGGATCTCCTCTGGCGTCATGGCCCCGATCCGGCGTTCCACGGCAGCAGATCGTGCACGAAATGGACATGCCAGCCCCCATCGCGCAGGACAGCAACGCGTTCGCGCCGCGCCGCCTCGGTGATTTCTGCCCCCGAGGTGGCGGCTGAGGCTGTGACACGGAAGGCACGGCGGGGACCATCCGTTGGCGGGCGAGCAAGATAGGTTCCCGGGCGTATCGGTCCCAACTCCAGCGGATCCGCGACTAGGAAGGCGCGCAATATACGAACATCGGCCAGCGCCCGCGTCCTAGCGGCGAACTCCGCAAGCGGCTCTGGAAACTCGCTGATCAGGCAAACCTCGTCGCCCGAGCGCATCGCCGCCGAAGCGTCACTGGTTATCTTGGCCGCATCTGTCTGATCGGGCGGATCGTCGTAAGCTGTCTTCAACAAGTCGAGCAGACGCAACAGATGTCGCCGTCCGCGCCGAGGCTCGACCATCTTCCCGGTAATTGCCAGCCCGACCGGTTCGTGGAGCATCAAGGCTTCCCAAGCCAGGTGCGCGGCTGCGAGGCTGACGGACTTTGCCATCAGACGATGGCGGGTTCCAAAGAAGAGCGTGCGCGGCAAGTCGACGACGATCATCCGACCGCGATGTGACTGAGATAGGAACCGCCTGACTTGCGGCGTCCCGCTCCGCGCGCTGGCTCGCCAGTCAATGACGCGCACGTCATCCCCCGGTGCGTAGGGGCTGATCCCGTCGAACTCCATACCCTGTGCGCGGGTCCGCCCTGCGCGCTCGCCCTCAGGAAGGCGCCGGCCTGGCGCAAGTGCGCCTCGCAGATAGGGCGGGCGCATGGCTATGAGTTCCCGAAGTTCGAGTGCTGTCGCGGCCGTCTCGTCGGCCGTAGTGTCGACCTCAGACCACATCGACTACCTCGAGGAGCTTGGCGACAATCCGGTCGGGGGGCACGCCATCTGCCTCGGCGCGGTATGTCAACCCGATGCGGTGGCGCAAAACGTCTGGAGCGAGCGCCACGACATCTTCGGGGGTTACATAGTCGCGCTGGTGCAGCCACGCCCGGGCTTGTGCCGCCCGTGCCAGCAATATGGTCCCCCGGGGGGAGATCGGATGGGAGAGATGCTCGCCAACGCCGTCAATTGGTACTGGATCGCCACGCGTTGCGGCGATGAGGCGTACGATGTAGTCGCGTACAACATCCGAGAGATGGACCGCCGCCACGTTAGCCCGCGCGGCGGCGAGTTCGGCCTTCGAGATGACGGGCAGGGGATCGCTAGCGGGTGCGGCCGTGCTTTCCCTCAGCGCTAGATCCAGAATCTCACGCTCGTCCGGTGCGCGGGGATAGTCGACGATGATCTGAACCGCGAAGCGGTCGAGCTGCGCCTGAGGCAGGTCCCATGTACCCTCGTGCTCGATCGGGTTCTGGGTGGCAATCACGAAGAAGGGCGCATCCAGGGGATACGTGGTCTCGCCGCTGGTGACCTGGCGCTCCTCCATTGCCTCCAGCAATGCGGACTGAACCTTTGCCGGTGCGCGGTTAATTTCGTCAGCCAGTATGAAGTTGGCGAAAACCGGGCCAGGCTGGAACTCAAAACGATGATCACTCGCATTGTAGATCGAAGCACCTATCAGATCGCTCGGGAGCAGATCAGGCGTGAACTGCATCCGCTTGTACGTGCCTTGTATCGCGGTCGCGAGAAGTCGGGCGATGCGGGTCTTGGCGAGCCCTGGTGCGCCCTCCAGCAAAACGTGGCCATCGCAGAGGAGGGCGACCAACAGGTGCTCGACCGCGCGGTCCTTACCGATGATCAGCGAGGTCAGACGTTGACCAAGCTCCACGAAAGGGGTCGCGCCGCTTTGGGGGGCGGGCTCACTTACGTCGTCAGTGGTCTCGACGACGTCGTCCAGAAGACTTCTGTCGTGAATCGGCACTGGGTAGCCCCCGGTTGTCGACAGGCGTGGACCATAGACGGAATGTGACGGGCCTTCAACGTCCGGGGTCGGCAAGGCTGGCGCGGCGCCATCTACCGGGCGTACACCGACCCACAAGGTTCCAGCCCGGACTTCCAAGCCTACTCCTTGGACGTGGTTGGGTCGACATGACACTGCGTTGCAATTTCAGGGTGGTCACTCTGAGCGGCCTGTTATTGGCGGGCGCCATCCACGGCAGTGCGGCGAAAGGAACGACCGACCTCGGCACATTGCCGGATGATCGAGGCGCGTTGGATTCCGGCCGGGTATCCGCCGCCGGGCGAATAAAGACCCGCGCGATGAAACCGCAGTGCCATGATCTCGATAGGCCTGTCGACACCCAGACGCGCCAGGGTCTCAGCCGCCCAACAATCAGCGCTCATTTCAGTATCACGCACATACACTGCCGAACGCTGTCGCCTTGAGATGGCTTCAGCGGACACATGCCCCATCCGGTGGTGGGCGCATTCGTGCATGATCAAAAACTGGCGCCTGGGCGTCTCATCTGGGGGCGAGAGGCTCGGATCGAGCACAATAACTGGCTGCCCCCGCTCATCCAGCACTGCCTGAGATATCGTAGGCGTCGGGGCAAAGACGACGTTGAAGCCACACAATGTTTCGTAACCGGGGATCTTGTCCGCATGAGCCGGTGCCACAAACAAGTAACTGAGCGCCAGAGCTGTGAGGCAATATCGAAGCTTCCACCACGTTTTCATGCCTGGAGTAGCTGCGATCCAAGCTGCTACCGTCAAGCAGCACATCGCTTATGAATCTCTTATGGTTGAAAAGTCGTTGCGTTCTGGCCCCACGATTGTGAAGTTAGGTCCACATTCAATGGGAGGATGACTTATGGCTTGGACAACTCCGGTGATCGAGGAAGCTACCTGCGGCATGGAAATCAACATGTATTTCCCGGCCGAGGATGACGGCGATCTGTTCTAAGTAGCACTGGAGCGCGCACGCTCGTGGGTCTGCGCGTTCTTGTTCTAGGTGCTGCAGCCGGCGGTGGACTGCCGCAATGGAACTGCAATGGCACCAACTCTGCTCGCTTCTGGCGGGAAGGCGGAGGGCTTGTCCCCGCCACTCAATCATCTCTTGCGGTCTCGTCGAATGGGAGTGATTGGGCCGTGATGAACGCCTCGCCCGACATTCGCAACCAGATTATGGCGTCGCCGCAACTGCAGCCACGTGATCCCGATAGGTTCGGACTGCGGGATACGCCAATCGGTGCCGTGCTGCTGACGAACGGGGATATCGACCATATCGCCGGGCTGCTTACGCTGCGCGAGAAGCAATCCTTCAAACTGCTGGCGACGTCCGAGATCCTGAGCGTACTGGACGCAAATCCGATCTTCGAAGCTTTGGACCGAGATCTGGTGACCCGCGAGCAGGTGGGTCTGGACGAGCGGATCCAGCTACTCGATGGCATCCATGCAACCCTTTTCGCGGTACCGGGGAAAGTGCCCCTGTTTCTGGAAGGCGATACGGTTGAGACGGAACTGGTGGGTGAGCAGACAGTCGGGGTCGAGCTATCAGATGGCCAGAATACGCTCTTCTACATCCCGGGCTGCGCTGCGATGACGCCCGAGTTGCGTGACCGGTTGAACGGCGCTCAAGCCGTGATGTTCGACGGTACGCTTTGGACGGACGATGAAATGGTACAGCAAGGTCTGGGCCAGAAGACCGGCAAACGCATGGGGCACATGTCGATGAGTGGGGCGGATGGATCGATCGCTGCCTTTGCCGAGCTTGGCGTGGGGCGTAAGATCTTTGTGCACATTAACAATACAAACCCGGTTTGGACCAACGGGCCCGAGCGCGAAAAGGCCGAAGAAGCGGGCTGGGAAATCGCCTACGACGGGATGGAACTGACGCTATAGCTGGCCACCAGAGCCGCAGGCGGGAGGACACATGACACGGACCCCGGATCAGATGGAGGCGGCGCTTCGCCAGATCGGCGAGGAGCGATACCACCATCTCCATCCCTTCCACCAGATGCTGCACTCCGGCGGCTGCACGAAGGATCAAGTGCGGGCCTGGGCGCTCAACCGGTACTGCTATCAGCGGATCATCCCGATCAAGGACGCGACCATGCTCGCGCGGCTCGATGATGTCGAGATGCGGCGCGAATGGCGCAAACGCATCCACGACCACGATGGCGAAGAGGGCGATGCGCCCGAGGGTGGGCTTCGCCGTTGGCTTGCGCTGACCGACGGTCTGGGTCTCGATCGGACGTATGTTCAGTCAATGCGTGGTGCTCTACCGGCCACGCGGTTCGCCTGCGACGCCTATGTGGGCTATGTGCGCGATCGGACCGAACTGGAAGCGGTCGCCTCGAGCCTGACCGAGATGTTCTCGCCCATGATCATCGGCCAGCGGGTCAAGGGCATGTTGGCGAACTACGACTTCATCACCGAGGATATCCTGCGCTACTTCGGGCATCGGCTCAGCCAGGCGCCCCGTGACGCGGATTGGGCGCTCGACTATGTCAAACGCCACGCCCAGACGGAGAGGCAGCAGGAAGCCGCCCTGGATGCACTGCGCTTCAAGTGCGGGATGCTCTGGACCCAGCTGGATGCGCTCCACCACGTCTATGTGAATGGCAACCCCTGTCCCGGTGCTTGGCAGCCGGGTGAGGCCCTGGTGGCGGCCGCAGCGTGACGAGACTTGAGTCCGACACCGTGCCTTATCTGCCCCGGGGCGTGCGGCTGCATCACTGTGACGTACGCCAGGGCTGGTTCCTACTGGCGCCTGAACGTGCCGTGAAGCTTGATCCGATCGGCGTTGCAATCCTGAACGAAATCGACGGTACCCGCGCGCTTGGCAACGTGGTCACCAACTTGTCCCAGGCCTTTGGTGCGCCAGAAGATCAGGTTTCCAAGGATACGCGCCACTTCGTCAACGATCTCTTGGGGCGGCGGATGATGGAGGTGCGGGCATGACGGACCAGACGCCGAAACGTTCTGCCGCGCAGACGGTGCCGGTGCCGATGGCGCTTTTGGCAGAACTGACGCACCGGTGTCCGCTGAAGTGCCCCTATTGCTCCAACCCTATCGATCTGGCGCGCCGTTCCGAGGAGCTTTCGACCGAAGAATGGATTGATGTCTTCCAACAGGCGGCGCGGTTGGGGGTACTCCATGTGCACCTGTCGGGGGGCGAGCCTGCCGCCCGGCGTGATCTGGAGGAGCTTACCGATGGCGCGAGGAGAGCAGGGCTCTACACCAATCTGATCACCTCTGGTGTCGGGTTGACCGAGGCTCGGTTGAAGGACCTTGCGTCCATCGGGCTCGATCATGTCCAGCTATCGGTGCAGGGCACGGATGCGGAGACGGCGGACCGGATTGGGGGCTACTCGGGTGGCTTCGATACCAAAATGCGGGTGGCGGAGTGGGTCGCGGCGGAAGGCTTGCCCTTGACTGTCAACGCGGTCATGCACCGCCAGAACCTCGATAAGCTAGCGGAGACGGTCGAGATGGCTGTCCGTCTGGGTGCGCGGCGGCTCGAGGTTGCAAACACGCAGTATCACGGTTGGGCCTACCGGAACCGGTCCGCCTTGATGCCGACCGAAGACCAGGTGCGCCGCGGTAGCAAGATCGTCGCCGAGGCACGCGAGCGTCTGAAAGGCCAGATGGTGATCGACTATGTCACGCCGGACCACTTGGGCACGTATCCAAAGGCGTGCATGGGCGGCTGGGCACGGGTAGGGTTGTGCATCACGCCGCGCGGGACGGTGCTGCCCTGCCATGCGGCAGAGACCATCACGACAATGAGCTTCGAGAATGTCCGGGATCGCCCGCTAGCTGAGATTTGGGCGGAGGGACCAGCGTTCACCGCCTACCGCGGCACGGATTGGATGCCTGAGCCCTGTGCATCTTGCGACCGCAAGACCCGCGATTGGGGGGGCTGCCGCTGCCAGGCCTTTGCCTGGACTGGCGATGCGGGAAGCACCGACCCCGTTTGCTCGAAGTCCCAGCATCACGCGGAAGTGCGCGCTACTGCGCTCGGCGAAGCCGGGGCGTCGACTGACGCCTTCGAGTACCGGGTGCCGTGAGAGAAGTGGCCTTGCAGACGGTTCTCAGATGGGCGTTCCGAACTGGTGGGGTTGCCCGCAGCGCCAGCTGCCGATCTGCCATTCGGGGTGGGTGTTCACCCATTCGGCAAGCCGCGGCTGGGCCTGCATCAGGCATCTCATCGGCGAAATTCGCTCATCGAAGACGAGATTGTACTCTCGGCAGACATCTGGGGATGCCTGCATACACGCGACAAAAGCGAGAACTATCATGACTGCTCCCTTCAGGGCTTCACTCCAGACACCCATCGCCGCAAGAACGCGCAACGCTGTTGCCTGGACCTGCCTCCCTGAAGGCGCAATTCGTAGATGTGCCAGCATGTTTATGGCGGTCTTCTGCGCCGGCTCGAAACAGCACCTATGTCCGATAGTGCCCTTGGCCAGTTTAATTTTCGTTAACGACAAACGATCCGCCGCGCGTCCGGAACCTCGCCGTATCGCGTTTGGTGGCCGTCTTGTGGCCGCTGCGCTCGTTTTGGCATGCGGCTTGGGGCTCACCGGGGCTGCTGGCGCAGCCAACTCGGGTGATCCCGATTGGCCGTGCGTGCAGCGAAAGGTTGCGTCTCTGGCTGTCGGGCTGATGTGGGCGGGCCCGGCCATTGCCCCCGAAGACCTCGAGACCTGGCGGCGCGATCCTGGTGTGGCTGCCCTCGCACCCGTGCTGGCGGTTCGGCGGACCACGGAGGCCGAAGCCGAGAAGCTGATTGCCGACTTCGCGGCGCAGAGCGGCGATGCAAGGGACCGTAAACTCGCCCTCCTGTTCGCTGGCGCCTTCAGCCTGATCGACCGGGAACGCTCCGAGATCATCAGCGGGATCGGGCGATACGCCCGCGCTCAGTTCGCGATGGCGTCGGGGATCGATGAGGCTCAGGTTCAGCTCAGCGAGCTCCTAGCCATCGAAGCCCCCGACTTCGACACGCAGGATCGCATCGAAGTGATGGAGGACGAAATCCTCTGGAAGACGCGGATCTACCAGGACCGCCAGCAATCCCTGACGTATGTCTGCGAAACGCCGGTTCTTCTTGAAAAGCGGGCCTTCTGGCTGGCGCGTACCATTGCGGGGCACGCCGAGTAGGCCGCGGCCGCGTCACTCCCACTCAAGCTCCTTGTACGCGGCGGTCGCATTTCGGCGGTTAAACTCGTCAAAGAGCAGCCAGTTTTCGCGCTGGCTCTCGCCAATGTGGTGGGTGGCTTGAGTCATGGGCTCGCCAACGGCGATGGCGGCGCGGGTCTCATCTGCCAGCACCTCCAGGTAAAGGCGGGTCGCGTCTGCTCCGGCTGGCCAGTCCATGGCGGCTGGGCCGTGTCCCGGGACAATCTGGTGCACGTCTTCTTCGGCCATTTCAGCCAAAGCTTTCTGCCAGCCGGTCAGCGATCCATCGAGCGCCGGAGTATGCCCGGCAAACACCAGGTCGCCGACAAACCAGATCCGGGTCTGACGGTCTAGCACCGTAAGATCCGACTCCGTGTGGGCCAGCGGGTGCGACCGTACCTCGAGCACCCGGCCACCCAGATCCAGCGTGCCGTCACTGATACTCCGGTCCGGGCCAATGAGTTGGGTCCCCAGAAACGCTTCCCCGCCCAGCAGATCAAGGAACCCGGCCATATACGAACTGGCCCGGTTGGCAAGGGCCTGTTCCAGGTTCGGATGACCGATGATCTCCGCCCCGAGCTCGCGGAACAGTTCGGCACCCAGTGCGTGATCGGGGTGCATATGGGTCAGGATCAGGTATCGCACAGGAAGGTCAGTCTTCGTCAGAATCGCTGCGTAGAGCCGCTCGGCAACTGCGCGCGATCCTCCGGCATCGATGACCGCGACGGCATCGCCGCCGATGACGAAGCCGAGGTTTGCCAGATCTCCTGCGTTTCGGGCGTTGGGGATCGCATGCTTTCCCTGGTGCACGTAGACGCCCTCGGCGACCTCGACCACACCCAGGGGTTCGAGCCTCCTGGGCAGATCCGACGTGGCGACACAGGACACATCGCGCGCCACCAGATCGCGCTCCTCAGCCCAGGTCCTGCTAGCCTCGCCAGCCGCGGCCTGACAATTCCCCAGATCCGGTGCGGCCATTGGCACGAGACGTTCCGCACAGACTGCCTGCCCGGACAGGCACGCGACCACCAGAAGCTCGAACACCTGCGCCTCCCGTTCCGATCAGACCTTGTCGGGGCGTCGGCGATGCCGTCAACCCCAATGTCAAGGATGTGATGCTGGTATTTTGCCGTATCGTGCAATAACCTGTAGGTTGATCAACGACGAAGAACAAGAACCCGAGGGAGGGAACGATGCTGCGATCCATGACCCCCGCAATCGTCGCGCTGGCATTCGCCGCAGGCTCCGCCGTTGCCGGACCGGTTTCCAACCCGCTGACGCCGAGCGAGACGTGGACCGACCTGGCACCCAACGTGATCGGCGATGCGGTTCCACTCGACGGATCCGGCCTCTTCAGTATCGAGGCACCCAAACGGGCACATGACGCTGCGATCGTGCCTGTCCGCATCGTCCAGGCTCTGGGGTCGGCCGACACCATTCGACGGATGACCCTGGTCGTCGACGAGAACCCCGCTCCCGTGGTTGCCGAGTTCGAGTTTGGCCCTTCCATGGGGCATATCGATCTTGAGACGCGTATGCGTGTTGATCGCTATTCGAATTTCCGGGTCATCGCTGAGACCGCCGATGGCGCCACCTACATGGATGGGCGGTTCATCAAGGCATCGGGCGGTTGCTCCGCCCCGGCGCTGAAGGGGATGGCCGATGCGATCGCGACCGCCGGGCAAATGCGGCTCAAGGTGTTCGCCGCCAAGGCGACCCAACCAGCCGTTTCTTCAGGCCGCCAGCAGGCGCAGGTGATGATCCGACACCCGAACTATTCCGGCATGCAACGCAACCAGATCACACACCTCTTCATCCCGGCGTTCTTCATCCACGAGATGGAGGTCTATCAGGGTGACGAGATGCTCTTCCGCATGGAGGGCGGCATTTCGATCAGTGAGGATCCGGTGTTTCGGTTCTCTTACACGCCCAATGGGGCAAGCGCGCTGCGGGTCCGCGCCGTCGATACCGATGGCAACGTCTTCGAGCAGACGTTCGATGCGGCAGGTCAGGCCACCTGACGGCGCGCCTACGCAAACGCGTTCGAGTGTAACACCTCTCGCGCGAGGTGGTCAAATTGGCGCCGTCAGGGATGCAGAGGCTCCTGATTTTGTGGGAATGCTTCGCAAAGACGCGCCCGTGAGGTTTAACGCTAGTCGCCAGAGTGTTGGACGACCGCTACTTGCCCAAATGGTTTGATCCTGCAGCGCGGAAGATTCCGAATGGAACAGAGAGACCGGACATTCGTTGCGAGCAAGCGCCGCTCAGACAAGCGCGAAACCGGACGCCTTTCATATGCTGGTCACTTCACAGATATCTGGACACAAGGGTTTGACGTCAGAGTGCCCACACAACTGAGCATTTCAGTAGACGACGTAGTGTTTTCATGTGGCCGTTAGAACACCGAGTCCACAATACTGACGTCGATCATTTCTGCCCTGTGAATGAGCGATGCTGGGTAGTCTCGATCCCTTAGCATTCGGTCGACAGTGAAGTCATGCTCAAGCCCTCTGAGCTTTGAAACCGCGCTATTGGCAAGAGCGCGATGACGCAGCCACTTTCTAAGTGAGCACTGAGTTGCCCTCGATGGAAGGCTGTTCTAGCTGGGACTTCCACATGGTGGAGGCCAGATCAGCCGGGACAATCGTTTCGGGCGCCGGTGGCTGGTAGCCTAATGA
>JBCCDA010000061.1:0-26193 GCA_039033215.1 Pseudomonadota bacterium
CACACGACAGCGTCCGCCACGCTCGCTCACGAGCTGAACGACAAGGCCGGCGACAAGGGCATCGGGTTCGTCGACGCCCCGGTCTCGGGCGGACAGGCAGGGGCCGAGAACGGCCAGCTCGCCATCATGTGCGGCGGCGACGAGGCGACCTATGCCAAGGCCGAGAGCGTGATGGAGGCATACGCCAAATCCATGAAGCGCCTCGGCGGCACGGGCGCGGGCCAGCTCACCAAGATGGTCAACCAGATCTGTATCGCGGGGCTCGTCCAGGCGCTGTCCGAGGGGCTCAACTTTGCGGTGAAGGCGGGTCTCGACGGTGAGGCGGTGGTCGAGGCGATCTCCGGCGGTGCGGCGGGGTCCTGGCAGATGAACAACCGCCACAAGACCATGCTGGCGGACCACTACGACCACGGGTTTGCGGTCGAGTGGATGCGCAAGGATCTTGGCATCGCGCTGGACGAGGCCACGCGCAACGGCGCGCGCCTCCCCGTGACCGCGCTGGTCGACCAGTTCTACGGCGAGGTCACGGACATGGGCGGCGCCCGCTGGGACACGTCCAGCCTGATGAAGCGCCTGGTGCGGTGACACCGCTCTAGACACGCGATACCCTGTCCCCGTTGAGACGGGGGCAGGGTGTTCGGATTGATTGATCAGATTGGACTTTGGGCTGACCAGTTCTGGGCGTGGATCAACGCAAAACCGGGTGTCGCGGCGGCGGTTGCCGCGTTCATTGGTATCGGAATCACGGTCCTCGTGGCGATCTTTGGTGTATTCAAGCGCAAGCCTTCCCCACCCTCGCAGCCGATCCAACAGCAGCCCGCACAGGTTGTCGTAACTCCACCCACGCCCAACACTGTTACGCTAACCATTGAAGTCTACGAGGCGCAAACACGCGAACGCATCGCGGATGCCCGCGCACAATGGGAGCAAGCCGAGGGGGTGGACAAGGAACGCCTCTCCGGCCAGATCGCCGAACTGGAAGGAAAGCTGCAGAACCTCGAGCCCGCGTATGAAGCAGCGAAGCAGCGTATCCGCGAGCTCGAAGCCCTGTTGGAACGCGAAGGCAACCAGCTCGGCGCCGAACGACTGAAACGCGCCGAGGATGCACTGGCCGCCGGGGACTTCGACGAGGCCGACGCACTGCTGGCCGAGATCAGCGCCGAAGAGGACCTCGCGGTCCAACGCAAGGCCCGCGCTGAATATGGCCGTGGCCAGATCGCCGAGGAACAGGTGCGCTGGCTGGATGCCGCCGATCACTACAAGCGGGCGGCAGAGCTGGAGCCAACCTATGACACGCTTATCAAAGCCGGTTGGTTCCTAGATGCAGCAGGTCGGTACACAGAGGGCGCCGCGATCAAGGAGAAACTCGTCGCCCTGTCAAAAGCTGAGCACGGCAAAAATGACACTAAGACCGGGGCCGCGCTGAACAATCTCGCAGAAAGCTATCGCGCGCTCGGTCGCTATGCCGAAGCCGAGCCGCTGTATCGTAAGGCCATCGAGATCGGCAAGGCTACGATCGGAGAGCGGCATCCGACCTATGCCATCCGCCTCAACAATCTCGCTGCTCTGCTGCAGGATATGGGCCGTCTGGAGGAGGCCGAGCCGCACTATCGCAAGGCCATGGAGATCACCAAGGCCACCCTCGGGGAGGGGCATCCGGACTACGCCATCCGCCTCAACAATCTCGCTGCTCTGCTGCAGGATATGGGCCGTCTGGAGGAGGCCGAGCCGCTCTACCGCCAGGCCATCGAGATCGACAAGGCCACCATCGGGGAGAGGCATCCGGACTATGCCACCGACCTCAACAATCTCGCGGGTTTGCTGCGCGCCATGGGAAAACCGGACGATGCGAAACCGCTATTCGAACAGATGCACGCGATTCGTCTCGACAAGCTTGGCGTGGACCATCCGCAGACCAAGCAGGGCGCGGGCAACTACGCCGTCCTCCTCCGCGAACACTTCCCGGACGACCCGGCGCTGGTGGAGTTGGAGGCCGCGTTCGGGCCGGACATCGGGCGCGAGGGCGGGGATTAAACCCGCAGCATGTTGTGTGCAAAAAGTGTTGCCAAAGTCTTGGCAACAACGGGCGCGTGGGTGTCCACGCGCCCGGTTAACGCGCCTTAACGCGTCGACTTGGTTGGCATACGTTTGGCATACGAAACGCATACGCTTGGCAGACGGAAATCATACGCTTGGATCCCGGCGCAGTGTGGGTCTCAGTCGGCCGTGGCCATGCGGGTGATCGCGTCACAGATCCGCCCAAATGCGGCCCCCGCCCGGGCCACCTTGTGACGGGCTCTCAGGTGGCCATGCGGCAGTTCCTCCTCGACCACGACCTCCGCCGCGATCCCGGCCTCGGTCAACCGCAGCACATACTCAGGCCCATCGTCGCGGAGCGGGTCATGCTCGGCGGCTGATATGAAGCAAGGCGCCGCCGACTCGAAGTCCATGGCCATGAGCGGATCGAAGGTCTCGTCGCGCTCGGGTGGCTTCTGCTCACACCGTCCGCGCCGATATTTCCTTACATCCGAGGTAGTTAGCAAGGGCGCCTCCGCTTTCTCGGCGTAGGAAGGCAGCTCCAGCGAGATGCCGCCGAGGTCCGGATAGATCAGCACTTGCCCCACGATCCGCGCATCGCCGGTCAATCCAAGGGCTGCGGCAATGTTGCCCCCCGCCGAGTCGCCCGCCACGATCAGGGGCCGGTCGCCGAACGTCGCCACAGCGGCCAGCGCATCGGCATACGCCGCCGGGTGCGGATGTTCGGGTGCAAGGCGGTAGTTGATCGAGATGACTTCGCAGTCCGTACGCGCGGCAATCTCGGCGCAGATGCTGTCATGGCTATCGACACTTCCCAGGGAGAAGCCACCGCCATGAAAGAAAAGAACGCGCGTTTCCAATGGGTTGGCGGGCCAATACCGCCGCGCCTGACCAAAGCCGGCAGGCCCTCGGAAGATTGTATCCTCGATCGCCAGACCCTCGGGGCGCGGGGCGCGGAAGGCGTTCGCCATACGCTCGTAATCGCGACGCTGCACGGCAATGTGGCGCTCGCCCGAGGTCTCCGGGAACAAGCGGTTGCAGGCATCAATGTAGGCGAGCACTTCGGGGTCAGATATCTGCATGGGGTTCCATCGGTCGACGATTTGTCACGTCAGGGATACCACGTTCCCCTGATGCTGCCAGATCGGATCGAGCGTGGCCGCTTGACGCGGGGCCGGGAAGCTCCACCCTCGGGTAGAGGCAGAGAGGGAGGCCCCGAGATGTCGCTTCTACGTTTGGCGCCGGCATGGCTTCTGGCACTGGTGATGATTGCTGCTCAGCCGGCCACGGCCGAGGACCCCGGCACGTCGATCCGCACGGTGATCCAAGACCAGCTTTCGGCTTTCCAGGACAACGACGTGGCCACCGCGTTCGGTTTCGCCGCACCATCCATTCAGCAGAAGTTCGGCAGCCCGGAAGACTTCGGACAGATGGTGAAGCAGGGTTACCCGATGGTCTGGCGCCCGCGCAGCCACCAGATGGGTAGGCTGCTCGAGACGGCAGCGGGGTTGGTCCAGTTGGTCGTGTTCGAGGACGGCAATGGGCGGCTCTATGAAGCCGGTTATCTGATGGAGCAGATTGACGGTGCCTGGCGTATCGCAGGGGTGCATCTGCGTGCCATGCCGGGTGCCGGGGCCTGAACGACGGCAACATCAAAACCGTTTCCAGACACCAACCTGCAGCGTCAACCCGTCCTCCGGCTGCAGGGCATCCCAGACGATGCCCAACTGGATCGTGTTGGGGTAGAGTGGGCCTTCCGGTTTCTTGTCGTTCGACCCCAGGATCGGCCACATTGTGTAGGCGATCGACGGCCCGATCTTGAACGAGTACTCTGTCTGCTGGCCCAACGGGACCACCGTGAAGAGACTGAGCAGGCCTAAGAAACCATCGGTCGGGGTGTGGCCCAGAGTGATGTCGGCCCGGACTTCCTCATCAAGGCCCTCCCCCCGGATACGCAGGCCAAGCTCGCTGGAGACGAAGCTGTCACCCCAATCCCCTTGCCAACCGCGGCCATAGAGCACGCGCAGATCCACCTCGCTTGCGGAATCTGGCCGGCTGTCGCCGAGCCCGTTGCCCAGCCAGCGTTCGACCGGGAAACTGGCGCCCGCCTGGAGCGACATGATATCGCCCTCCGTGCCGGACCAGATACGGTGCCGGACATGGCCTCCGATCCGAGCTTCCAGAATATCGTCTGTCGTCGAGAACTCGCTGTAGGCCATGAAGCCAACCGTGAGGTCCGGGTTAAAGCCGTACTCGATGAAGATCTGCGTCGTGTTCTTCTCGCGTTCGGCCGGGTCGCCGAAGATGGCGCCCACCGGAGCCACCTGGCGACCGGTCGTGGTGATCACCAGGACGCTGTCCTCGGGCTGCGGCCACGCGCCGGGGAAGGCTGCCCCCGACGCGGTGGCCGCCGCGAACAGGCCTGCGATCAGCGCTCGCACCATAGAGAACTCCGTCCCGGGGACAGGCTCACTATCGATTAAGCATGGTTAATGCCGCGTTACGCCGTGTAGGCTGTGCGGAAAAGACCAATCACGGCTGACCCCGATGTGCACGCTCCCGTCACCGCGTGGTGCCGTTGGTGAGTTCAGGGTAGTCGGTCACCCTCGGCGACAATACGGCATCCGGGACCTTTCTCGGCGCAAGCCTCCATGGCCGCATCCCGCGCGAGGTCAGCCGTCCGGTAGGCGCTGGCATAGCCCCAAGCCCCGTCTTCACCGACTGCAAAGGCACGAAAGTCCTCGGACCCAAGATAGGCCACCCATTGCGTCGTCGCCGCTTCAGCCAGCCCATCCGGAGGAGCCACGCCGAGGTCTACCTCGATCGGTGGTGCCGGATCCCACGTGGGCATCCCGATGTCTCGGAGGAACGTATCAATGGCCGGACGCCAGAGAGCGGTGTTCCCCCGCTGCATGAGCCAGTGCCCCTCCCCCGTGTTCAGGGCGCGGTCGAACATCACCAACCGCGCGGGGGCTTTGGTCCCATCGAAGTGCGCATCGACAAGCTCGGGCCAGAAGAAGCTGTCCGTCCGCGCATAGAGCCAGAGCGAGGGCCGTGCGCCTGCATGCCCAACACTGTGAAAGGCGCCGGTCAGCCCCTCGGCGTTGCAGTTCTCGCGGTCCCTCACTGACCCACGTCCGCCTGAGAAATTGATCGCCCCGACCAGACCCGGTGGTGGATCGCCTGCCAGCACCAGCGACGCAAATCCTCCACCCGAAACCCCGGACGCCATAAGCCGCGTCGGGTCGACGCGCGGGTCCTCAGCCAGATGGGCCAGCACGGCGCGAAGATCCTCCGCGGCCACACTGCCGGCGCGAACATAGCCTTCGGTGCTGGCCTCCTCGCAGCTGCCGTACCACTCGTCGTAGACGCCATTCGACAGACCGAAACCCCGCCGGGCGACGGCAATCGCGACGTAGCCGCGCCGCGCGAACTCGCTTACCAGCCAGCCGTAGCGGTGTATCCTCAGTTTCCGGTGGGTGGAACGGCGCGGGTTGCCATGCGTGATGACGATTGCGGGGCGGTTGTCGCCGGCGGCGGCGCCGCGAGGATAGCCCCAAAGGACCTCTAACCGGTGCGCGCCTGCATCTGCGATATCGACCTCGATCACGCCGCGCTCGAGCCGGATCGCATCCATCTCCAGAGCTGGTGACAGGGGAGCGTCGGGAGAAGACAGGGCCGAGATCGCCGGCGTATCCCGGATCTCGGGGTCGGCCCAGGCACCGGTCGCGACCAACGCCGCCACAAGCGCCATCCACCTCATGAGGACGCGCGGGCGCAAATCAGGACGGACCGGTAGGTCATGACGACATCCCCCGCCTGATTGGTGATCGTGTGATCCCACGTAATGTAACCGCGATCAGGGCGGCTGGTCGATGTGCGGATATCAGCCACTTCCAGCCGGACCCGCAGCGTATCACCGGAGCGAACGGGCTTCAGCCAGCGCAGATCCTCGATCCCCGGGGAGCCTTGGCTGATCTCGGTCCAGATCGCAGTCTCGATGATCAGGTCGAAGGCGACCAACAACGTATGAAAGCCCGACGCGATCAGCCCGCCGAAGATCGATTGCTCCGCGGCGACAGGATCCAGATGGAAACTCTGCTTGTCCCAAGTGCTTGCGAAGTTGATGATTTCCGCTTCGTGCAGGGTACGTGTCCCCGTCACGAAGACCTGCCCGATCGCGAACTCCTCGAACCGCAAGTGTTCAGCCCTCGCGCTGGAAGTACGCCAGATCAAGCGCCGGCGCCCAACCTGCCAGCCGGGTCAGCATGGCGTGGCACTGCCCGCGATGGTGGGTCTGGTGGTTGAAGAAATGCGCGAGGGCGAGGCCCAGCGTCTGCGTGATGGTCTTGTTGTCGGCCATCGTCCGGTAGGTGAACTCACACTCCAGCTGGGCGGCGTCCAGCGCTCCGGTGAAGCCCATGATGTCGCGATCGAGCGACAGCCGTCGCGGCCGCAGTTCGGCCCAGCTGTCGTGCGCGATGTGGTCGAGCTTCCATGGCGGATTGGGCTGGCCGCGGAAGCGCGCCATCCAGATGACGTCGGCCACGAACATGTGGTTGAGCGTCCCATGAAGCGAGACAAAGGTGACCTGGCAATCCTGACGGTAAGCCTCGTCCGAGAGTTCTGCTACGGCGTCGTAGAGACGCCCGTTGGCCCAGGCATTGTAAGCCGCCATCATCTCGAAATGCGCCTGCATGCGGCTCCCTCTTCCCCCGGCCACCCCGCGTCGGGGCGTCGTCCCGCGCCAAGTATCCGATGGAGGCGCGGAATTCGCAACCTCCCGCCGCGTGCTCCCGTCCCGCCTGCCGCAGCGTTCATGAGAGCTCGCCGTCTAAGAATCTGATATCATTGTGGAATTGCGGCACAGGCCAGTCGCGAAGATAAACCCTTTGCGCCAGTGCCGCGCCATGCTAGGTCCCCGGCGAAATCCACCCGACAGCGAGGACACCCCCATGGCCGTGACCCGGACTTTCTCGATCATTAAGCCCGATGCCACCAATCGCAACCTGACCGGCGCGATCAACGCGAAGCTCGAAGCTGCCGGCCTGCGCATTGTCGCGCAGAAGCGGATTCACATGACCAAGGCCCAGGCTGAGAAGTTCTACGAGGTCCACGCCGAACGTCCGTTCTACGCCGAGCTGACGGACTTCATGTGCTCGGCCCCGGTGGTCGTCCAGGTCCTGGAAGGCGAGGATGCGGTAGCCAGAAACCGCGAGGTCATGGGCGCCACGAACCCTGCCGAAGCAGCCGAGGGGACCATCCGCAAGGAGTTCGCGCTGTCGATCGGCGAGAACTCGGTCCACGGCTCGGATTCCGCCGAGAACGCAGCGATCGAGATGGCCTATTTCTTTGCCGGAACCGAGCTCGTCGGCTGAGCCTGGCGCCGGGATTCACCCCGTATTGCAGGTGTATTGCACGCGTATGGCAACCGTATTGCTCGCCTATTGCAGCTGTATGTACGCAAAGTCGACGGGTTGACGACATATGAACGGGCGCGTGGGTATCCACGCGCCCGTTCCCTTGAGCAAAATGCGCACAGACGCCACAGCTGATCCCGGTCTTGCGCTGCCATCGCACCGCGTATCCGGATCACAACCAGTTTCGCCCAGACACCCCTCATGTTGCTGACCCGTGTCACGAAGCCATGCGCCGGGAAGCGTGCAGTGCTTGACACCGGCGGGGGCTCACCCGATGGGTGAGAGATGCGAGGGAATTCACGGTGATCGGGTTCTGGACCGCGCGACGGTTGGCCTTACCCCTGTTCGTCGTGGCGGCGGTCCTGGCCGCGTTCAACGGATTGTCAGCGGGGCTGGTGGACGCTGACTGGTGGTGGCATCTGGAGACGGGCCGGCTGATCCTGGATCAGCGCATGATCCCGCCCGCCGATCCGTTCTCCTGGACCCATCGGGGCGAGCCCTGGGTGTTGCAATCATGGCTGTTCCAGGCGGGTCTTGCCTGGCTGTGGCAGATGTGGGGTGAGCCCGCGGTCGCGGTATCGGCGGCGGTCTTGCTGGCACTGGGCTACTGGATCGCGTTCATCACAGCGGACCGGCTGCTGCAGCGTCCCGCGCTGACGGCCGCGATGGCGGTGATCGTCGGGGCGGGGATCATCGTGGCCGGGGCGCCGCGCCCGCAGCTGATCTCGCTGGTCCTCTTCGCGCTCTACCTGGCGGTGTTCTGTCAGGCAAAGTACGGCGGCAAGCTCCGGCCGCTGGTCTGCCTGCCGGTCCTGATGATCCTTTGGGTCAACGTGCACGGGGCATTCGTGCTGGGCGCCGCGACGGTCGTGGGCGTCGCGGTGCTGGAATGGGCCGAGTTCGCGCGGGGCCGCCGTGACAAGGCGCAGCGGCGCTTCTGCCTCTGGCTGACCGCGGCGGCGGTGGCCACGCTGGCAGCGACGGGGCTGAACCCCTGGGGCTACGCGCACTGGGCCTACCCGTTCTATGTCACCGGCCTTGATCTCACTCGCGCCATCGTGGAGTGGCAGTCGATCATGCGAAGCCCGCTGCTGGGTCCCTGGTATGCGGTTGGCGGGGCCGCGTTCTTCCTGGCGCTAGCCTCGGCGCCTAGGCGTCCGCATCTGGTCGAGATGCTGGCGCCCGCGGCGCTTTTCGTGGCCGGGTTGATGCAGGCGCGCCATGCGCCCTTTGCGTCGATCGCGATGCTGGTCTTTGTGGCACCGTCGCTCTGGCGTGACCGTGCCGAGGTGCTGCCATGGCCCGGTGGCACGCGTGTGGCCGGGTGGCTCGTGGCAGTGCTGAGCTTCCTCACGCCGCTTCTGCTGGTGCGCGATCCCTATCCCGAGGCGATCCGCATGATCATGCCCTCCGACATCACGGCCCATATCGCCCAGACCGCGCCCCAGGGCCGGATGTTCAATGACTACGCCATCGGCGGGTATCTGATCCATCGGCTTGGTCGAGACCATCCGGTCTTCATCGACGGGCGCGCGGATCTCTACGGTGATGCCTTCTTCAAGGCCTATCTGGCGACGGTGACCGGTGCCGTGCCGCTGAACAGACATTTCGATGGTTGGGAGATCGGCTATGCGATCCTGCGTCCCGAACAGGCACTGACGCAGATGCTGCTGATGCGCGGCTGGCGGATCGCCTTCCACGGGCGCAGCCATCTCGTGCTGCTGCCCCCGCCCAGCTGAGCGGGGATGCCGTCAGGTGCCGACGGTCGTGCCGTAGAGGCTTTCCAGCTCCGCCAACGCCGGCGAATCGGGCCGCTGTTCCCGCAGGAAGGCTGCGTAGAGGACCGCCCCCTGCCGGGCCAGGGGATGCCTGGGGCCAAGGGCTTCGCGGTCCGCTGCGTACATCCGGGCGTAGAGGGCGGCTGCGGTCTCGGTATCGCCCGCATGCTCGGCGATCAGGGCCAGACCACGGGCGGCCTCGATGGGCCGCTTGTCCTCGGCCAGCTCGAAGATCGTCTTGGCAGGCGCGGTGTCGCCCCGGGTGAGAGCCCGTTTGGCCTTGTCCTTGCCGGAGCCGCGCACCTGGTCGAGCGCCCGCATGATACCCAGAAGGCGGCGCCGAGCGGGCTCGTCCTGGGGTGGCGCAGCTGTGGGTGCGCCTGCCGATGCAGAACCAGGCGAGGTGGAAGCCGGCGTGTCGTGGTCGGGCCGCGACTTGAACTTGTCCAGGATCCGCCAGAACAACAAGGCGATCGCCAACGTCCCGAAGAGGGTCAGTCCGAGGACCAGCACAGGCCCCACATCCGCGTAGATGGCGCCGCCAAAGTCGGGGAGCGGATCGCGTCCCAGGCCTCCAGCATGATCAACAGAAGCATCATGTGTCATGCGCCGGACATCGCACGCTGGTGTTTGGCTGCAAGCGGGCGCTTCGTCGCGGGGCAAGCCAGCGCAGGGTCTGTGGCGCGGCAGGCGTCTCTACGCTATGTCCGCGGCATGATTTTCGTGACGGACGATATCCAGATCGCCCCTTGGGAGATCACCGAGACGTTTAGCCGCGCCTCGGGTGCTGGCGGCCAGAACGTCAACAAGGTCGAGACGGCGGTGTCGCTCAGGTTCGAAGCCCAGCGCTCACCCAACCTGCCTGATCACGTCAAGGTGCGTCTTCGTCGGCTGGCCGGCAGCCGATGGACTCAGGACGGGGCCATCGTGATCCGGGCCGAAAGCCACCGCAGTCAGGCGCGCAACCGCGAGGACGCCCAGGCCCGGCTGGTCGCGCTGATCGCCAAGGCATCCGTGCGGCCGAAGAAGCGCATACCGACCCGCCCCAGTCTCGGCTCGAAGCGGCGCAGGCTGGCGGCCAAGACCCAGCGGGGGCAGGTGAAGGCCCTGCGCGGCCGGCCAGCGGACGAGGAGTGAAGCGAGGTTGGTCGAGCGGGTGAGGGCGCAAGATACCACTCGACCAATTCCGAAACGGCTGTTTCGAGGCACTGGGGCTTACCGTATTGGTAAGTGTGTAGAGCTTCGGAACTCAGCCTTGAAAATGACTTCCGTTCTGCGCTGGGCAGAACCCGTTGAAGGGGAGGCTGGCTCTAGATGGGTGCAAGAATCGCCCGATGTCACGTAGACACACTTACCCGGTGAACACCCAGTCGGCGGGCAGAGAGTGCGATGAGATTTCTGGAAAGCGGCGCGCATACTCTTCTTTCACTTTCCGCTCACGCCACACTGGTCCACCAACGTGCCACGCCGGGTCTTCAACGCCGAAATCGGCGGTCAAGCGCTCTTTGATGTGATGACTGGCATCCCAAGCTGACATCACCTCAAGGTGTTGTATCTCTGGATCCTGCACAGTTGTTCCGAATGAAGTTCCCCTATGATCCCAAACCGTAACCGTAATCGTTCCAACGGGCCATTGAACGCGCCTCGGCCTCGTTCCAAGTTTCTCGCCGATGGGATACCGACCAATCTTCTCCCATGCTCCTGATCTAAGGGCCTCACCGATCGATGGATAAAAGACCGTGACGACGGACATTAGGTCAGAACTCAGGATCTCAGAGGCTTCAGCAACCGAACGATCTCGACGCCGAACAAACGCAACACTCTTGTCCGGATCAATCTGTCCGTAATAAATCCAACCGTTCTCGCCCACCACAGCGTACAGAGTGCCCGGCTTCAAATCTGCTCTAGCCTTCGGGTTAGGTTCGAACATAGCGCACACCATCGACTGCTCCCGCTGCCGTCGTATGTTGAAACTGCTTGCCAGTCTTCAAGCCTGCTTGCCCATCGCGCCCGGGCTTCCGTTCCACATATGTCTGACAGATATAGTGAACTTCCGTTGTGCTCTCGCCTGCGTGCGACATGGGCAACTCCTTCAGGTGTATCCGGTCGCCCCCGCAGCTTGAAGGGCGCGGGCGAAGAGTGTGTTGTCGCTGTGTGGTGGCCTTCGGTGCACCCGTCTTCTGCACTACCGCGCCAGCTTCGTCAGGGTGTTGGCTTCTCGTTCGAGGCGCGCCTTGCGGAGACGGTCGTTCAAACCAATGCCAGTTGTTTGCTTGGGCGAAGGGCATCGTGTGCGGTTGGCGCGGGCCGGTCATTGCGTAGATTTGTCTGAACATCCGGGGCGGCCATGGCGCGCATCAAAGCACCATAGTTCATCTGAAACCGCATTTCCGATCCAACGCAGAGCGTCGCATCTTTCGTGCCAACGACAAGATGATCGCTTGTTGCACCGACGAGTGCAGTGCCAGCAGGCATCGAAAGCCCTGCTGCGTCCGTGTCCTGAGACCCAATGGCAAGAACGATCCGCGTCGTTTCTGAGGTGTCAGGGACAAGCCGAACTCCTGCCAAGGTAGGATCAGCATAGCTGACGAATGGACGAACAGACTTGGCGTCCTTCTCGATGACTTCGGCGACAAGCGTGAAGGCATCTCGAAACATACCACCAATCTGATCCCCTGTGATCGGATCGACGCCAAGCAGTAGCGCTTCCCCAAGACGCAGATCGTTGGTCCGACCCGTGGGATGCCTCCCAAGCGCCCAAGGCAGGTTTGCGGAGTTGCCGCCAGATACCGTCTGAAGGACTGGGCCACACTGCGCTTCGACATCGTTGGCAAGATCAGACAGGGCCCGCATCTTCGACGACGTCGGAGCAACACCATTCAGACAGGCGAAGTTGGCCCCAATGCCTTTCAGCGCCAAACCGGGCATGTCAACGACGAGCCGGCCCATGCCGACAACGTCTTGCGGCATGATCCCTTCGCGCAGATCACCCATTTCGACCATCAGGATGATGCCGTGAACCGTACCTTGCCGGAGTGCCGCCGCGGCGAGCGCTGAGATCACAGCTATCTCGGTGTTGTAGCTCGCCTCACAGACCTGAACGACGTCATCGACCTGGCTCAGCATTGGCGTTCGGATCAAGGTGACCGGACATGTCATTCCAACCTGGCGCAACCGCCTCACGTTGCTCAAACGCGCCTCAGCGAGACCCGCAGCGCCACCGTCAAGCATGGCCTGGGCTATGGCTGGATGTCCGCAAACGGCTTTGGTCACTGCGGTCACACGGATGCCACCTACCTTGAACCGCTCGACAACGGTTCGCGTGTTGTGGCGTATCTTGCGCAGATCAACATCTATGCGCGGACACCTCAAATCGCGGCCATGGGAGTTCCTTGCTGCAGGCCGGGATAGGCCGCAACGACCATCGCCAACAAATGTGCCGCTGGTCGGCTGAGCGCATCGGTCACCGGCAACCCGAGTTTCTCGGTCTGTACAGCAATCGTGCTTGCGATCTCGGCTTCGGACATACCCTCGTGATTGAGCGTGACGCCGATGACCCTGGTATCGGAAAACGCCTCGATCAAGGCGATCTCACTCTCCGGGGTCGGCATTGGCATGTTGGGAAAGTCACAGCGATGCAGGCGCTTTGGTGCGTGCTGAAGGATGACGGCGTCCGGTTGGCTGCCGCGCAGGATAAAGGCCGATGTACAGAACGCGGGATGACTCAACGCACCTTGGCCCTCGATCAGAATGACATCGGGTTGCTCTGCCTCTGAGGCCGCGACGATCCCGCCCTCAAGTTCGCCACAGCAGAACTGGGGCGGAACGGCGTCCATGGCCACACCATACCTTGCCCCCTGCATCAGGCCCGTCTGGCCTGTGCCAACCAGCACAGTCTTGATGCCCTGGGCATTCAGTGCACGGGCCAGGACCGTCGCAGTGGTCCGCTTTCCAACGGCGCAATCGGTCCCGAGAACGGCGATACGCAATGCTTGGACATTTGCAACGCTGCCATCGAACAACCGCATGTCCTTGCTGGGCTTGGGTTTGCGGATATCGCGGATCGTGACCTGTCTTTCCGATGCGGCTAGCGCAATTTCGGTGTCGTCGCTCAGGTACTCATGCAGGCCACTTACGACGTTCATACCGCGTGCGATCGCGTCCAGCACGACGCCACGATCAGCAGTGGAAAGCCGCCCAGTAGAGGGGGCCATACCGTAGATGAAGGTTTCAGGCATGGAGGTTTCGCGGGCGACAGCGGCATCCAGATCTTCGAGGACTGGTATGTTGTTGGTCACGTCATCAAGAACCTGCCCACTGTTCTCGCCGCTGTGGGTGCTGTCGATGACCGAGACGATCCTGTAAGCCTGTGAATGACGCACAAGACCATTGGCCGTCTTGCCGTCAACTTTTGCGAAGTTGCCTTCACAATAAACAACCGCTGTCGGCTGCGTGATGATCTGAGCGAGCGAAGATGGTCGGGCCGGTGTGTCACCGGTCATGGGAGGCGCTTGGGCGCCTCTGATAGGACGGCGAGCGGTCTCTACCGTCTGGAATTCGGTTTTCATCGTACTTTCCTTTTGTTGGCGAGACGGTCGTCCGATGGAGTATTGAAGCGGAGGTCCTGGTGCGACGCGCTCACTTGTTCAGAACGCACAGACCCTTGGACTTCTGGAAGTTCCGGTTGCATTCCCAACGGTTTCCAGACCTGTCGAGATGGGCGTTTGCAGGGATGTCGATCGCTTCGCAGCTGGCACCAGAAGCTTTATATCCCCTCTGGCATTTCCATCCCTCGCCGTAAGATGCGCTGTGAAAATATGCGAATTCGGGGATGACTACGGCCGCGCACAGACCGTCCTGTTCAAAGAACCCACGTTCGCAGGTCCACGGCTGTCCGTACCGAGATCCGTTCAGATACCCGTTGATGGGCACCGCAATTGCGGCGCAACTGTCATCCACCTGCTCAAACCCGCGTTCACATTCCCACGAGGACCCATAGGAGGCTTCCACCAGATAGCCGTTTTCGGGCACGATGACCTCTTGGCAGGTATCGTCGACTTTGAAGAATCCGCGCAGGCACCGCCAGCGTTCGCCAGAGGTGTCCAAGAACCCGCCATCGGGGACAACCACTGCAACACAGGCCGTTTTATCGACCTGGCGAAAGCCATGATTACATTCCCATCCTGACCCATAAGCGCGGTTTGTTTCATACGCATTTTCCGGGACCACGATGGCTGCACAGGTGTCGCCAGCGAGCCGATACCCGAGATTGCATTCCCAACCGTCACCATAGCTCTTTGCACTAGCGTTCTCCGGTACGGATTGGGCAAGTGCAGGCACTGCAAGGAAAAGCAGAGCAAAAATCGGCCCCATGAGAATGAGCCAAAGTGTTCGGTCGTCCGCCAACACAGGCGTCCGGCAAACTGCCTGTGACGAACGCAGCGCCGTTTTCGAATTAAGATCCATCCAGTTCAAGCCCCGCAAGGCAAGCTTCTGCGAGGTCACGGTCCGGCGCATCTGATCCGGGGCGGATCGCCCATTCGGTTTCCATCATTGCATTGCGGCGGCTGAAGCCAGAGAGCCCCTGAAGACTTGCGAGTTTCTCTGTCCGTTCTGGATCGGCCGCTGAAGTGTTGAGGCACACCGGAACCATCGCCAAAGTTACTTCCTCGCTCGCCATGGCCTTCGCCATGGCTTGAGCGGAGCTGTTTGTTGTCCAACCACCCCAAGTAAAACCGAGGATAGACACCGCAATAGCGCCTCCCAAAGCACCATAGATGCTGGGTTTCGTCCATTCAGGAAAAGTCATTCTTTGATCCTTTGACGGTGAAAGCGCCGCCTCAATCGTTTTTTGCGCTGACACGACATTGTGCCAGCGCCGTTTCCAAGTTGTATCGATCTACAGAGCGCTATCGATGCAATGTCGCAATTCATGAGCGTAGTTAGCCGCCAAAAGGCACGGACCTACTGCATGGTCTCTTTGGTCGTGCGCGATAACATCGGCAACCTTCTCAAACATCAGGTCCTTGCAAGGGACGTGACAGCTGAATGTTCATGATAGAAAACTTGAGTCTTCTCTGACAGGCGATGCGCCTTTGTCGAAGACAACCACATTTGGTATTGTAGATGTAGTCTCTCAACCCCGGAATTACAATGTCGGTTGATCCGAACTTGGTTCCGACACCGCCCAAGATTTTGATTTGGGTGGCGCAAACGAACGGTCGACCTTGTGTATCCGCGCCTCGCCCGCAAAAGGAGGCGCCTACTTTGCCGACTGCCGAAAGCGGGCCTTCGCACGCAGCGCAGCGTCAGCAAGTTTCGGCTCAAAGTAGCCATCTGACAGAGCGGGCAAGACCGTAGAATGCCGGAACCCGGAGGCTCAGAAATTCCCCAATGATTTCAATGGACATGTCTGTGGTTGTGGTGTCGGATCCAACATTTCCCGGGGGAAGTGTCAAATGCCCATTCAGGTCGGGAAGAACGTTCGGAAGAAGGCCGACGCCAACCATCCCGCGAAGAGCGCGACCAGGATCGATCCGATCCCGTAGAGCGCCGGGTGAGTTTGCGCCGATGTGTAGATCCATCGTCCCAATCCAGCACGCCGGACCTCGATCGTATCGGTGAAGATATCCTGCACCGCCTTGTCGCGGATCAGGAAGATACGCGCCTCATAGTCGCCCTCGACCAGATTGGCGGGAAGGGCGATCCGGGTCTCGAACAGCGTGTTCTCGATGATGTTCACGGAGTTTGGCAGGAACGCGTAGAGGCCCGCAGCCTCCCGAATGCGCGCAACGGCATCCCTGTACGCCTCGCGATCTTCGACCCATTCCGGCGCATCGACGAACCGGATGACCTGATCCAGCCCGATACCGAAGCGCAGGTCATCGGTGAAGCTGACCGTCTCGCGGAACTCCTTGGTCGAGGCAACGACGTAGAACGACGGCGCGGCGTCGACCTCGACGCCGTCACCGTTGATCCAGATACCGAACTGGCGTTCCTTCTTGCGAACGACGACAGGGCCGAGCGGGCCGGTCACCGTGACGACGATGTCGAGCGGGCTGTCACTGACCGACTGTTTGACGGCGCCATAGACGAAGAGCTCGGACCCCGAGAATCCCGTCGTCAGCGAGACGGAATGCTGGCTCAGGCTTCCGACGACCTCATCGCCGCCCGACTCAGGTTGGGCCTGAGCGGTTCCCGCAAGGACCGCGAGGGCGGTCAGGACGGCGAGCAGTGGCCTCAATGCCCGCCCCCGCTGTCGATGACGAAGAACTCGTCCGGGGTGCTGATCAGATCGAAGCCCAGCTTGAAGCAGACCACGAGCACCAGGATAGCCAGCAGGATGCGAAGCTGCTCCGCCTTCAGGCGGGGACCGACACGCACACCGATCTGAGTGCCAACGACTCCGCCCACCAGGAGGATAACCGCCAGGACCGCATCCACGGTCTGGTTCGCGATGGCATGCATCAGCGTCGTGGCGCCCGTCACGAACATGATCTGGAAGAGCGATGTGCCCACAACCACAGTCGCCGCCATGCCCAGCAGGTAGATCATGGCTGGCACCATGATGAACCCGCCACCGACGCCCATGATGGCGGCCAGTGTGCCGACCAGCATGCCAACGGCGAACGGCGGAATGGCGCTGATGTAGAGGTTCGAGGTCCGGAAGCGTATCTTGAACGGCAGCCCGTGCACCCAGTTGTGGCGCCGCCGCTGCACCCGCCTGCCGCCCTTCTTGGCCTTTCGGAGCGCCGAGAGGCTCTCGATCAGCATCAGCGAGCCGACGCCGCCAAGGAAGACGACGTAGCAGAGGGCAACCATCAGATCGACCTGCCCGACCGCGCGCAGTTGCGCGAAGAGCTGCACGCCGATAGCCGAGCCGACAAGGCCGCCTGACAGCAGCACCAGTCCCATCTTGATGTCGACCGTCTTGCGCCTGAGATGCGAGAGCACGCCGGAAAAGGACGACGCGACGATCTGGTTCGCCTCGGTCGCGACAGCCACTGCAGGAGGGATCCCGATGAAGATCAGGAGCGGCGTCATCAGAAAGCCACCGCCAACGCCGAAGATGCCCGAAAGAAAGCCGACCCCTGCCCCAAGTCCCAACAAGACAAAGGCATCGACCGAGACTTCCGCGATCGGCAAGTAAATGTTCATGGACCACCACGACGCTTTGTCTGGGCTTACCGGATCGGGGGTGGACTCACCAGTGCCATATGGGGGTCGGAGATGGAGCCAAGCGCGATTAATCGTCGTGAAATCCTTCCTGGTGTAGAGATGTGCAAGGAACCGTGCTGTCGGGGGATGCATGGCAATGATGACAGTTATCTCGCAATCGGGCGCCGCGCCCGTGAAAGTCGACTTGGTCCGCGCCGATGGCCGGCGGGTCACCTACGAGCGGGCCGCCCAGCCGACCATCCGGTCGAGTGGGCCGGAGACCGGGGCCGCCACTGCGATCGGTCGGGACACCGGGTTCGGCCCGGCAGCGCGGGCGGGGCTTTTCAGCGCCCGCGCCGAGGCAAGTGCCGCCGAGGTCTCTGGCGATGACCTGACACCCGAGCAGCGCGCGGTAGTCTCCGAACTTGCCGCGCGTGACCGCGAGGTTCGCCGTCATGAAGAAGCGCACGCCCGGGTGGGTGGCGCCTATGCGGGTCAGCCAAGCTATACCTACCAGCAGGGGCCGGACGGCAAGCGCTATGCGATCGGCGGTGAGGTTGCGATCGATGTCGCGCCGATCGCAGGTGATCCCCAGGCGACGATTGCCAAGATGGCGGTGGTCAAGCGTGCAGCCCTCGCCCCGGCGGAGCCATCCGGACAGGACCGGCGCGTCGCGGCGCTGGCCGATGCACAGAGCCTGGCGGCCCAGGCCGAACTGCGTGCCCAGCGCGCAATTGAAGCAGGCTCTCCCGCCGGTGGTGTAGCAGGTGTTGCGGAACAGCTGCGGAACCAAGATGGGATGGCGCCGGGTCAGCTTTTGTCGATCGCCGCCTGACGGCGCTGTCAGTCAGCTGACCTCACGACCAGACACGTCCTTGCCCAAGGCGCATCCGGGGTCTCATTCACCGTCAGTGCCTCCACCTTCCGGCATCGCTTCACTCGGCCCCGCTCCCCGACGGGGCTGCAGGACGGGCCGCCCATCCACGCGCGGTTCAATGCCAGCATCTCCGCCCCGGCAGTATGCCTTGACGCGAACCCGCATACCGTCGGCGTCATCGACTGCTGCATCCGCCACGCCGTTGTGGCGCCCGGCCGAGGTCAGCAAGCCGATGATCTGATCAACGTCGATATCCTCGAGCTGCATGGCAAGCTCGATATCGTCCAGCGTCGCGCCCATCAGGCCCAGCCGGCACCTCACGAACAGCCGGTTCACCCGGGCATCGCGGTACAGGGGGTCGAGCGAGAGGGCCTGATCCAGGTCCGAGATCGCGCTGACGGGATCGTTCTGGTCCAGATAGTCGGCTGCACGGTTGTTCCAGGCGGTCTGCATATTGGGAGCAAGCTCGATCGCCCGGGTATGATCCGCAATCGCCTTGCGCAGATCACCGCTCAGTGCATGGCTGTTGCCCCGATTGTTGAGGATCACCGGGTCATCGGGACTGAGCTCGAGTGCGGAGTCAAAGTCCGAAACCGCCGCCTCGAAGTTGCTGATGTTGTGATGGGCGAGTCCACGCTTGTGGTAAGCTTCGGAGAGTAGCCAATCCTCCGTGCCCGGGTGCGCAATGATCTCGGAGCACCCCTCGATGCGCAGTCCACTGTCACCTTCCTGTTCGCAAGCTGGACTGATCTCGGTCGGGGCCGCTGTGGTCACAACAGGGGCGATCTCTTCGGCGGTATGTTCGATGTCAGGCCGTACGGGATGATCGGGGGATGGGATCAAGTCTGTTTCCCGGGTCACCGGACCCGACGCACCACCGTCGGGGCGCGTACCCGTGCTCGGGTCCGATTGTGCCAGCGCAGGTCCCGATGCCAGCAAGACCACCGCCGCCAGCGCGGCGGCGCGCATCCATTCAGACCCCATCGACGGCTCCCGGTTCGCCTCACATTTCGGGATGTTAGCACGCGCGTGGTGGCAGTTGAAAGTGGACGGTCAGCGGCCACGACGTCCATGACCACGGGCCAGATGGTTTGACCAGGCTGCCGCGCAGTGCTCCGTCTCGCCGCGCAGGATGGCACAGCTCGCATCGATCGTTCCTGCCAGCACACGCCATCCCGCACGTACGATTGGGCCGCGCGCCGTTCTGCGGGCGTGGTGACATCGGGCCGAGAACGTCATGTCCGGTGCGCCGCCCGTGAGGAAGTTCAACGCCAGGGAACCTCGGAAGAGCACCACCATGGTGACCTCGACATCCAGCACGTCCGAGGGTAGCGGACCGGTGAGAATCTGTCTGAGGTTGGAGCTGTCTTCGACGCGCGTGCGGGGCTCGTCGGAGGTCTCTGCCCAGGACGGCTGCACCGTCTGTTCGACGCCGATCGCTGTCATATCCGCCTCGTCGCGACTGCCCTGCAACGATTTTCGTTGGGTGAGCAACTACATCCGGTGGGTCACGGTTCGGTTTCGACTAGATGACGCTGCTACGACAATTGTGGATAATTTTATCGACCCTGTGGATGAATATGAGTCTGAGGGCACTTGGCGCGGTGTCGCTAAACGCCGTTGACCACCACCGGGACGGGACGTATAGCGATAGGACGTGGCGATTTGTCGGGCCGGCTTGCGGGTCACGTAAAACAATCCGCTAAAGAGGTTTGATCCCACCAAGGGCTCTCTTGCCGTACCGGTCCCGTTGAAGGAGACCGCCATGGCGCACGAATTCGACCCTTCTGATCTGGCCCCGCAGACGCGGTTGGTGCATTCGGGCGTGCGCCGAAGTGCGTTCGGTGAGACCTCCGAGGCGCTCTATCTGACGCAAGGGTTCGTCTACCCGGACGCCGAGACCGCCGCCGCGCGCTTCAAGGGGGAGATCGCGGAAGGTGAGGAGGGCTTCATCTACGCCCGCTACGGCAACCCCACCGTGGCCATGTTCGAAGATCGTATCGCTGCACTCGAAGGAGCGGAGGCAGCTTTCGCCACCGCCTCGGGTATGGCAGCGGTGCACGCCGCGCTGATGTGTCAGTTGGCTGTGGGCGATCATGTGGTCGCGGCCCGCGCGCTGTTCGGTTCGTGCCTCTACATCATCGAGACACTCTGTCCGCGCTTCGGAATCGATGTGACGCTGGTCGACGGCACGGATATTGACCAGTGGCGCGATGCGATGCGGGCCGAGACCAAGCTGGTGTTCTTCGAGACACCTTCCAACCCCATGCTCGAGATCATCGACGTGCGTGCGGTAGCCGAGGTTGCACATCAATGGGGCGCACGGGTCATCATCGACAACGTGTTCGCGACCCCGATGTTTCAGCGGCCTCTGACCCTGGGGGCGGACGTTGTCGTCTACTCGGCCACCAAACACATCGACGGACAAGGCCGGTGTCTGGGGGGCGTGATCCTTGGATCCGAACGCTTCATCCGCGATCAGGTCGAACCCTACATCAAACATACGGGTCCGGCGTTGAGCCCGTTCAATGCCTGGGTGATGCTGAAGGGACTGGAGACGCTCAGCCTTCGGGTGAACGCGCAAACGGACGGTGCAGAAGTGCTGGCGGGTTGGGCGCGCGGTCACGACAAGATCGCACGTGCGGTGTATCCTGGACTGCCCGACCACCCGCAGCACAACCTGGCTGCCAGCCAGATGTCCCGGCCGGGACAGGTGCTGGCGTTGGAGATCGCCGGCGGTCAGGCAGGTGCCTTCCGGTTCCTGAACGGGTTGGGTCTTATCGGGATTTCGAACAACCTCGGCGACGCGAAGTCGCTGGTCACGCATCCAACGACGACGACCCATCAGCGGCTGGACGAGGATCAAAGGCTCGCCCTTGGCATCACGCCAGGGCTGGTACGCTTGTCGGTGGGGTTGGAGGCAGTGGAAGATCTGCAGGCCGATCTCGAGGGCGCGCTGGCAGCGGTTTGACGAACCGGCATCATACACGAGCGGCAGGTCGAGGCTCCCGCGACAGTATTGCAGAAGCTCCGGCATGGACTTTCCGACGACCTGCTCTAGGCCGTCAAGTCCTTCAAAGATATCGTGAGATTGGGTTTGCCCCGCTCCGGCCACGGCCTATGTGGGCTCTCACGGAAACAGGACTTGCCGGAAAGGCGATGCAATGAACAAGATCGATCCCCGCCTGAACGAGACCGTGAGGAACATTGTGCAGCGACCGGATATCGAACGCCCCTCCGAGGACGAAGCCCGCGCCGCTGTCCGCACGCTCTTGCGCTGGGCCGGTGACGATCCGGACCGCGAAGGGCTGCTGGACACGCCCGACCGGGTGATCCGCGCCTATCGTGAGTGGTTCCAGGGGTACGATCAGGACCCGATCGACATGCTTGCGCGGACCTTCGAAGAGGTCGAGGGCTACGACGAAATGGTGGTCCTGCGTGACATCCGTTTCGAGTCCTATTGCGAGCATCACATGGCGCCGATCATCGGCAAGGCTCATGTCGGGTACATTCCAACCGACCGCGTGGTCGGCATCTCGAAGCTCGCGCGCCTGGTGAACGTGTTTTCGAAGCGCCTTCAGGTGCAGGAGAAGATGACGGCACAGATCGCAAACGTGCTAATGGAAGTGCTGCGTCCCCGCGGCGTGGCTGTCGTGGTGGAAGGCGAGCACCACTGCATGTCGACACGCGGCGTGCACAGGCATGGTGTCTCGATGGTGACGTCGACGATGCTGGGGAACTTCCGTCAGGATCCGCGTACGCGGAAAGAGTTCATGGACATCATCGGGAACCCGACAAATCGAGCGAGTTGAGCCATGCCCGGCTGTCCATCGACAGGGCTGGAACGACGCGGGGGGTATCCTCAACAAGGGTGTCGGGGAAGGTCACCGGAAGCCGGATCCAGAAGAGAGCTCCCCCACCTGGCGCCTCGTCGACACCGATCTCTCCGCGGCAGAGCTCGACAATCTCACGGCAAATCGCCAAGCCAAGTCCTAGGCCGCCCTGTGGGCCGGACGATGATCTGTTTGCCCGGTTGAACTTCTCGAAGGCCTGATCGCGGACGCCTTCAGGCACGCCGGGTCCAGTGTCGGTCACTTCCACGCGCAGCCTGCTGTCTGCATCGAGTGAGAGAGAGAGCAGCACCCACCCCTCGGTTGTGAACTTGATTGCGTTCCCTATCAGGTTGCGCATGAGTTGCGCCAACCTGGGGCCATCGCACACCGCGATCTCAGGTAGCTCCTGATCGACCTCCAGCAAAAGCGTTAGACCCTTGTCCTGCGCGGGTGGACGCAACCCTTCGACCACCGAACGGGCGATCTTGCGAAGGTCCACCTGAACGGGGTTCAGCTTCATCGCCCCAAGCTCTACGCTGGAGATGTCGAGCACGTCCTCGATCAGATGCAGCAGCGCAAAGCCCGAGTCGCGCAGGGCTTCCAACTGCCGGGCCTGGGCATCGGTCAGATCCGAACGCCTCAGAAGCTCGACGAGACCCATGATGCCGTTCATAGGCGTCCGCATCTCGTGGCTGAGGCTCGCCACGAACTCCGACTTCGCCCTGTCTGCCGATCTCGCTTTGTCGCGCGCCTCGCGAAGTTGCTGCTCGGTAAGCTGCATTGCCGTCACGTCGGTTGCGCTGATGTGGAAGGCTGGTGCGCCGGTGGCAGAATCCCGGCACCGCATGGCCTGGAAGTGATACCATCTGCTGCCAGTAACGGTCTGGACCTGCGCGGTCTCCCGGTGACTGCCTTCGGCAAGGACCTTCGCCAGGAACCGCGGACCTACCTCTAGATCAGCGAAGCCCGACCCGAACGTTCCATACTCTGGCCCCATCGCCGCCCGCAGCGCCCGGTTTGCGTAGAGCAATGTCCCACTAACGCTGTAGAGCGCCGTCATCACCTGGCTGTGCAGAAGCGCGTCCAGGCTGCGAACGGTCACGGGGTCGCGATCTTCCAGAGGGCGACCTTCCACCAGGGTCGCAGGCCCACCATCGGGGCGCGGGCACCAGCGGAAGGTGCATTCAACCAGTACTGGGACATCGTTGGGATACAGCGTCCAGCTTTCGCGGAAGACCCTATCGTGGTCTGCCTTCAAGTCGACGCAGTACTGTGACAACCGGGCTCTGACACTGCCCGACATCTCGGCCCGCAGGTCGCGGGCCGCCAGTTCCTCGATGCTGGCAGCATTCCAGAAATTCAGCCCTTCGGGGTTCGCCCAGTTGATTGAGAACGTACTGAAGTCAAAGAGCCAGACGGCCAGGCTTTGCTGGCGGACAGCCGCTGCTGCCACCGCAGCCGCGTCCGCTTCTGACAATGCTCTCGACGACTCACTCACGCGGTCCGCCCCCTCTATGGTGATGGGACGTTAGAGCGCGCGCGTTAACTTCCCGTTAACGTCCTCTTCGCCTAGGCCGCCAGCGCATTGATGCGATCTGTTGCCCGCGCGATAGCCGCGTCCGGATCCGCCATCTGGCGGTCCGCCCCAATGACGGTAACGTCATGGATGCCGACGAAACCCAGCACATGACGCATATAGGGCGTCGCGAAGTCAATCTCGCTGTCAACTGGGGTACCGCCGGAAGCGATCACGACGATGGCACGTTTTCCCTCCAGCAGCCCCTCCGGCCCCGTTTCAGTGTACTTGAACGTCACGCGGGCGCGGGCGATCTGGTCGACCCACGCCTTCAGAGCGGCGGGAACGCCGAAGTTGTAGACCGGCACGCCGATCACCAGCGTATCCGCCGCCTTCAACTCTGCAACCATCGTATTGGAGGCGTCGAGTGCCGCGTTCTGTATATCGGTGCGCTCGGCAGGTTCAGTAAAGTTCGCGCCAATCCACTCGGCGGTTATCAAATCGATTCCGTCTGCCAGATCCCGGGTCACGACTTCTGATGGGGCCAAACGCGCAATCACCTTGTCCGTCAGCGAGCGTGTGGTCGAGCCGTCGTGACGCATGCTCGCGTCGATTCGAAGTACCTTGGTCATCTGTCCCTCCAGGGTGCGTTGCTGTCGTCTGGCGGTTAGATATTCTGCTTGCAGCCTCAACAAAGTGGCAGTAGCAGAAAGCGTCTTTCCACAAAACGGAACAATAGGATGGACCGTTTCGAGACCTTGCGCGCCTTTGTTCAGGTGATCGAGAGCGGCAGTCTGACCCGGGCGGCGGATACTCTGGGCGTCGCCACCTCGGCAGTCAGCCGCCGATTGAAGGAACTGGAGGCGCATCTCGGCACACAGCTGATGCAGCGCACGACCCGGCAACTTCGCCTGACCGCAGCGGGAGAGAACTTCCACATCCGGGCGCAGGCCATCCTTCAGGCTTTGGAGGAGGCTGAGGCCGAAGCGGGACGGGAGGCACGCGCGCTCTCGGGCGTGTTGCGGATCGCGGCGCCGGTCAGTTTCGGGACCTCACAGCTCGGCCCGATCCTGATCGCATTTACCGAAGCCAATCCCGACCTGACGCTGGATGTCGATTTTTCGGACCGAATGGTCGACCTCGTCGCCGAGGGGCATGATCTTGCCGTCAGGATTGGCAATCTCGAGGACAGCTCGCTGATCGCCCGCAGGATCACGGATATCCGAATGGTCGTCGCAGCGGCGCCAGCGTTTTGGGACAAGCATGGGCGCCCAGAGCGGCCGGAGGAGCTCGAGCAGCTACCCGCGCTCTGCTATACGGGCACCGACCGGCAGGACCGCTGGTCGTACACGACCCCTGATGGTCGGCCCGGCACGATGCAGGCAAGGGTCGCAATGCGCGCCACGAACGGCACCTTTCTGACGGACGCCGCGATTGCCGGTCGGGGAATCGTCATGCAGCCGAGCTTCATCGTCCATGAGGCCGTCGAGACAGGCGCGTTGGAGCCGGTGCTGTGCGACTATGCGTGGCCGCGGCTGACGATACAGGCCGTCTATCCGCAGACCCGGCATCTGAGCGCGCGGGCCCGGGCCTTCATCGATTTTCTGCGCTCGAGCATTGGCTCGCGCCCCTCTTGGGAAGGGTTTCTGGACCCGTAAACCAATAACGGAGAGCGACGTGGGATCTGGTCAGGCAGCGCCTTCCCAAAAAACCGTTGCCTTGATGATCGTCGTTACTGAGGCACCCTCTTGAAGCGCCCGCCGGTTCCGCTCCCTGGTTGGCCGACACCTTTGAAGCCAGGCCGCCGCTCATCACCCGTGCCGCGAAAGACCGGGGTACCTCCACCAGTCGATGTCGCCACGGGTGCTCTTTTGTCTCGCTCGTACCAGTCCAGCACCTGGGAAATCCAACTCTGGGGATAGTTGTGATCTCCGTTGTGCAGAAGGTATTCGACACCCGACCCCGACTGACAGTGACGCCATCGCTGCCGGGCGAAACCACCAACGGCGTCGGACACCGGCTGGGGTTCACACCCTGCCGTGCGAGCCAAGGTCCTGAGCGAGACCTCAAGCGGTGTCATCCTCGCGCCGCCTGACGTGAACAGTGCATCCTGCGCGAGCGGCACGATCGGATCGTTCTTGCCATGGGTATGGAGCATTCTGACCGGACCCGCGCAACGCCTCGGCATCGGGCCGAGATAGCCCGCAGCATGGGGCGCGTAGGCATTGGCAAGATCGGGGTGGTGGCAGGCCATCTCCCAGATCAGAAAACCGCCGCGCGATTGTCCCGCAAGCACCAAACGGCGCCGGTCAACCTGATGCCGCTCGGCTGCGTGCTGGATGACCTGCTTGAGATAGGCAACCTCGTTACGCGCCTTTTGCCCCCGCTCGTGGCGCAAGAACCAGCCGGAATCGACGCCGTTGTGATACTCTAAGTCCAGCGCGATCGGAACGACCAGGGCATATCCACGGTCGGTGATCGCCCTGACCAATCGGTCATGTTCGATCACCCTGCGGCTGTTACCTGTCGATCCGTACAAATAGATGACCGCCGGGTATGGGCCCGCGCCCGGCGG